>JBAVYG010000138.1:0-5597 GCA_049698675.1 Terriglobia bacterium | reverse complement strand
GTGCATGCTTGCGGCGAGAGTCTCTGCGAGAGCCGGATGCGGCAAACCCGCACGTCCGGTTCGACGAGGGGAGAGGAAGTCGTGCTTCGGCATCACTTACTCTCCTACTCTACTGCCACCCGCGACGAGTGCCCGTCGGTGAAGAGGAGGTGAAGAATGTCACCAAGCCAAATGCTGCAGTCGGGGTCCTTAGTCGTCCAAATCGTATTCCTGCTAGTAGGCGTTTTAGCGCTTATTACCTACTCTAGCCAGGCTAGGGCTAGCTGGGAGAATAACGTTAGCGCTGTTTACCGTTTCGTGTTTGAGCTGCTGGACAAAGAGAACGTACGGGACGCAAGACATCTGGTTTATAAATTGAATCCGAAGGTGAACGACACCGAGTACTGGTCAGGGTCGAATGTCCCGCCCCCGACCAGAGAAGCAGCTGACCTTGTCGCCCGCAAATTCGACCAGTTGGGGCTTTTGGTACGCGAGGGAGTGGTCCCCCTCAATATCGTTGCGCATTTCTATGCCTCTCCTGCACTTCGGTGTTGGTACAAGCTGCAGCCTTTCGTCGGAGCTGAGCGGAAGAAGGAAGAGCGGAAACAACCTGGCCATCTTTGGGAGTGGGAGAACCTCGTCTTCAGAATCTTGATTCCGAATCTCAATGCCGGCAAGGGGGTTTGGCGAGGCGTTTCGAAGCACGACCTCCTGGAGGGATACTGCACAAGTATCCTTCAGCAAAAGAAAGACCTAGTGATCGAAAGCGACGAGGATTACGATCCCGGCAACAACTTCTGGGTGCTGAGACCTAGGTACAAATTCTGGGTTAGTCGGAAAAGGCCCTGGTAGAGCAGGTAGCGTGGACCTGCTGTTTAGCTCCGCGGCTTTTTGTTGTCAATTGGGGAGTGCACATCCCTGCCTGCTCATTCAATTCCGCTAACAGGAGTCCGCCATGGACAGAGAAAGCCTCCTGGATCGGCTCATCAGTCAACTGGACACTCTGATCCCATTCCTGGAGATCTCACGCCGGAATGTTTTTCGTTTGCTTCGAGCTAGAGGCTATGTATGGTTCTACCCAGCCCAGCGAAATACTTTTCCGAAGACCTACCAGGTATATCAAAAGCAAGTCTGTCATTCCGCCCTGCTGTTGGGCTTCTCGTACTTCGAGGCATTTCTAGCTGACTTGGTTCGCCAGATTTATCTTTGTAATCCTAAGATGCTGCCAAGCGAGAAGCAGCTCAAGTTCGAAGAGATCTTGGCCGCGCGGACCTACGAGGGAGTCTTGAATGGGATGATAGAAAAGGAGGTCATGGCGGTCTTCTACAAGAGCATGGAGGATGTTTGTGAGTATTTTCGCTCAAAGCTGAAGCTTGAATTGCGCAAAGGTGAAAGGGACTGCGTTGTCGTCGCATCACTTTTGAGGAACTGCATCGTTCACAATAATGGGCGCGCCGACAGCCGCTTAGCAAGAAGAGTCACTGACTATAGGGAGGGAGATGAGATTTTCCTTGACGAGGCTGCGGCGCATGAATACGGCATCAGTATACGTAGTTTGGCACGTGATCTCTATGGTCAAGCTACAAAAAGATACTTCAGGGCAAAGCCAATCGGCAAAAGCAAGCAGCGCGCGCCGCGCAAGGCGGGCCGTCGCCGGTCACCCACCTAGCCACCCTGCGCTCACAGGCTTTCGCCCTTGGCGGGCTGACCGGAAAGCAGGAATGTCTTCGGATACGTTCCCTCACCGCAGATTTTGAAAGATCCGAAATCCTTGTACCACTCGCCCTCCGGAACCAGCGGATGGGATTCAACCCAAATCCGAAGCTTATTAAGGTCAGCGATGCTGATGCGTCGATCCCGCATCCTGTCCATCAGGTGTCGGCGGATTCCGGGCGGGAGCCTATCCCAGGTTTCGAAGTGCGGCATCAGTCGCCAAAAACCATGCGGCCCAGATCATCCCCGAGGCGAGCAACGTCTTTAGGATCGGTTGCCGCGCGGTAACGCTCGGCGAGCTCAAAGAACTCTCTTTGTTTGCGCTTCTGGGCCTCGATCCCCTCTTCCACGAGCTCAACGATAATCCGGTTGGCGCTAAGGCGCCGTTGCTTCGCGAGGCTGCGGACCTGCCGCGCCGTGTCTGCCGGAAGGCCCACGGTCTGGCGAACAACTTTGTCAGGAGCACGCATGACACCATTATACACCAAAATGGTGATGCGCGTTCTTTCGCCCATGGAGCCAGTGTGCGCGGATCTGTCCTCCAGGTCCGCGGCTTCTTGTTGTCGATCGGGGACGAACCGCAGACCTTTAAGCCAGGTCTGCGCGAGCCCGCGGTAACTGCGCTACCCTTCTTAAGCCCCAAAGGGGCGACTCATCCTAGCCCAGGGCAACGCCCTGGGGATCACGGTGCGGTCACAGCCCGAAGCCCTGAAAGGGCGCGCCACTGTTTCGCCCCTTCAGGGCTCGCTCGTATAAACGGATCGTCTTGTTAACCCAGGCCGATGGCCTGGGCTAGATTAGGTCGCCCCTTTAGGGCTCAAGTGAGTGAGGCGCGGCGATAATGCCTGTTGCGGCGCTCCCTGAGCGTCGAATCGCAGGGCCGGAGGGTCTGCGCCAGCCGCCCTCAGGCAAAAATTTGTTGCAGTGTTTTCAGCGTCGAAGCCAAAAGTGTCGGGCTAATGTTTCCCAGTCGTTTGACGAGCCGGATCTTGTCCAGCGTCCGGAGCTGGTCCAGAAGAATCAGCCCGCGCTTTCCTTGAAAAGTAACTGCGATGCGATAAGGCGCCGGCCTGGCTCCGGTAGTCATAGGAGCCACAATCACCGTGCGCAAGTAGTCGTGCATTTCCGGCGGCGAGACGATCAGGCAGGGCCTGGCCTTGCGGATCTCGCTGCCGACCGAGGGATCGAGCGTGACCAGCCACACCTCTCCGCGAGCTACCATTGAAGGTCTCCGTCATTCCGGTTCCCGAACTCCGGCCAGACGAGCTTGTCATCCCCTGCTTCCGCCAATTTGCGGCTGGCTTCCGCCCAGCCTTGGCGGGGGTTGCGGCGCGGCTTGCGCAGAACGATGGCGCCTCGTTCGAGCGTGATCTCAGCCTCCTCGTCCAACCCGGCCTCCTTCAGCATCGGCTTGGGAATAATGATTCCCCGCGAGTTTCCCAAACGTCGAATCGTCGTAATCATGGTCGCCTCCCTCGGTATAACAAAATTATAACACGGCGGCCTGACCGGAAAGCGCGAATGTCTTCGGATAAGGTCCCTCCCCGCGGATTTGGAAGTCTAACCACCAAGGCACTAAGACACAAAGCTCTCTTGGCGTCCTTGTGGCTTGGTGGTAACAGCGATTGACCCATTGATCGATTGGATCATTGATTCATTGAAGAAAACGAGGCAGCGTGGTAGGTGATAGGTTGTAGGTGGTAGGGCGGGAAGGGCCACGACAAGCGGGGCAGGAGGGTAGGTGGCGAGAGAAATTGATTTGAGGGGGGAGTTTTTCGAGGTTACAATCCGAGCAGGGGCGAAGGCTCTCGACGAGGCTACGAATGGTAACGAATGAGCAAGTTTACGAAGTTTTGCGCAACTGTTACGACCCGGAGATTCCGGTCAATCTCGTGGACCTGGGATTGATTTACGACGTCCAAGTTGATGACGACCACGTCAATGTGGTGATGACCCTGACGGCAAGGGGTTGCCCTGCTCACCGCTTCATTAGTGAGCAGGTGAGGCAGCAGGTTGCAGAGATTCCAGGGGTAAAATCCGCCAACGTGCAGGTGGTGTGGGACCCGCCCTGGGACATCAGCCGCCTGAGCGAGGCGGCCAAGAAGCAACTGGGGCTTAGCTAGAGCAGGGAACAGGGAACAGGTGACAGGGAACAGAACCTCAAGAGCAGGGAATAGGGAACAGGTGACAGGGAACAGGACCTCGCAACCTCGACCTACTCCCTGGCCGCTATTCCCTATTCCCTATTGCCTGTTCCCTATTCCCTGTTCCCATTGTCAGTTCATCATGCCTCGAATGCGGTGCAGTAACTGGGCGACCTCCACCGCTTGGGGGTTGCCGCGAGGAGTAAGGTTGAGATAGGTTTTGAAATCTGCCTGGGCTTCTCCGAATCGGCGCATCAGGAAATAGATCATCCCTCGGTCGTGGAGCTGCTGGCTTGACTCCGGATCGACCCCCAGGGCGAGCTGGACCAGGGTGAGAACTCTGGTGAAGTCGTGCCGGCGAACGTACGATCCCTTAAGGTTGTTGAGCATCCTGGCCAGGATCTGCTTCTTTGTCGAGGCCGCAAAGTATTCCGGCTTCAGTTCCGCCTCGTCACCGAATTGCGCTTTCAACAATTCCTGGCAATCCTGGCGCGTCAAAATCCTCCCTCGGCGATAGGGATCGATCAGGATCCCATTGTGGTCAGTCCGGTATTTCACCAGGAAATGCCCGGGAAAGCTCATGCCCATCACGGGCAGACCGCGCCGCCTGGCCACTTCGATGTAAATGATCGACAGGGAGATGGGAATCCCAAGCTTCCGGTCCAGAACGTCGTTGAGATAGCTGTTCCGCGGGTCGTCGTATTCCTCTTCGTTGCCACGGAATTGTTCCTTCTCGAAGAGAAGCTTGTTCATGCTCGCGATGATTTCGATGGCGGGGCGCGAGAGGTCGCAGTGCAAGCGGAAGGCAAGGGCGTCGAGCCGTCCGAGCTGGTCAGGCACATTGAGGTGAGGGTATTCGGTCCGGGCGATGAGCAGCGCCGCTTCGTCAAGGTTGAACTCTTCCTCTGCCCGCTGCATCAGGCGCGCGAAGTCTTGGATGGGGTCGAAAACCTTCATCGAGAGGCGTAGAGACTGCTCAGGAATTCACCCGCGGGGATCAGGCGCGGAAAAGATTGCGAAGCAAGAACAACAGGTTCGCCGGTCTTTCGGCCAGACGCCGCATGAAGTAAGCATACCATTGACGCCCATAGGGAACGTAAAGGCGCACCCGCGCGCCCTGGCGGAGCAGGTCGCGCTGCAAGTGGCGTCGGATCCCGTACAGCAATTGAAATTCGTAGTCATCGGGGGAGATATCGTGCGCCCGCGCGTACTCCTGCGCAGCGGCAATGAGGCGCTCGTCATGCGTGGCGATGGCGTGATAGATCCCACTGGAAAGCATCATCTCCATCAACCTCACGAAGCTGCGGTCCACGTCCCTTTTGCGCGGATAGGCGATTTCGCGAGGCTCGTCGTAAGCGCCCTTAACCAGCCGGATGCGGGCTCCGGACTTCAGCAACTCTTCAACGTCCTTGTCGCTGCGGTAAAGATAGGATTGGATGACGATGCCCGCCACATTGCGGGGCGCACTCACAGTTCGGAAAACCCGGAGCGTCGCTTCGGTGAAGGCCGAACCCTCCATATCCACGCGCACAAAGTTGTGGTACTTGGCAGCGCACGCGCAGATCAACCCCAGATGACGGCACGCCAACCCTTCATCAATTGCCAAGCCCAGTTGCGTGAGCTTGACGGACACGTGGTAATTCAAGCCTTCCACCGCGAGCCTATCAAGGATGTGGACGTAAGCCTGGCAAGCAGCTTCAGCTTCCGCGGCTTGCTGCACGCTCTCACCCAGCAGGTCGAGGGTCACCATAAACCCTTGGG
>JBAVYG010000137.1:0-2623 GCA_049698675.1 Terriglobia bacterium | reverse complement strand
CGGAGGCTTAAGAAAATTCCAAGGCTGAGCCTTTCGGGTCTCACAGACCCGGGCAGGCCTCGTAGATTTGATTAACATAGAAGGATAAGGCGTGACAGACACGACAAACTCCGTAGGGGACTATCTAATTTCAGGCCTTCCGGCCGGGGTTTATAGCCTTACGGTTTCGGCCCGAGGATTTGCCCCCTATGAAGCCACGGGCATTATTCTCCAGGCGGCTCAGGACATTCGTGAAAATGTGACCTTGACGGTGGGCGCGGTGACCAGCAAGATCACCGTAGTTGGAACGAGTATCGGACAAGTCGAGACGGAGAATGCTCAACTAGGCGGAACGGTTACCGGGCGGCAAATCACTGAGCTCGAGCTGAACGGGCGCCAATTCACACAGCTAATTGCTTTGATGCCCGGAGTGAGCAACATGTCTGGTCAGGATGAGGGCGTAGTCGGTGCGAACTCCAACAGTTCATACACTATCGATGGCGGACGAGCGGTTTACAACAACTGGGAAATCGACGGGGTCCCCAACGTGGACACGGGTACCGGTGGTGACCTCAACGTAACTTTCCCCAGCGTCGACGCCATCGGCGAGACACGCGTTCTGACCTCGAACTACAGCGCGCAGTACGGTCAGAATGGATCGGGCACCATAATCGTTGCTCTCAAATCGGGCACCGATAGATTTCACGGCGATCTATATGAATTCAATCGAAACGACGCATACAACGCTCGCAATTTCTTCGCCCCGACCACCGGCTCCTATAAGAAGAATGACTTCGGATACACTTTGGGTGGCCCTTTCTATATCCCGGGCCATTACAATACCAGCAAATCCAAGACGTTCTTCTTCTGGTCGGAAGAGTGGCAGAGACAGCGTGCTCCCAATCCCTTTTACGTTCAGGTGCCCTCCACACAGGAGATGCAAGGCAACTTCTCAGACGTGTGCCCGAACGTCAATACCGCCTCTTTCGCCGACTGCCCGACCAACCCCGCTACGGGGAAATGCTTCCCGGGAAACCAGATCCCGATTAACCCCAACGCCCAGGATTTGATGACGGGGTGGATTCCTTCTCCAAACGTCGGTAGCGGAGCGCTGTCTTTTTTCCAAGCAGATCCCTCTTATCCCACCAATTGGCGACAGGAATTGCTCCGCGTGGATCAGAATATAACGCCCAAGGTGCGCGCCATGGTGCACTACATCCACGACTCGGGGCATCCGCTGGTACCGGGTGCCATGTGGTCCGTAGGAAGCTTTCCGACCATGAATACTGATTACACAACTCCGGGTGCCAATCTGGTGGGCGAGCTTACGGTGGCTGCCTCGCCCACGCTAATGAACCAATTCATCTTCGGATACTCAGTCAACCACCTCGTAATTAGCAATGTGGGGTCCATCCAGATTCCTTCTAATTTCACCATGACGGGACTTTATAAAAACGGGTTCGCCGGAATTCTGCCGAGCCTGTTCATCTGCTGCAACTCGCAAGACAATGGTGGGGGTGGCTTCGGCATGGAGCCAACCGCTCCTGTCCCTGGCCAACCGAAGTTCAACTCCAATCCTGTTTACTCATTCCGGGAAAGCCTCTCGAAGATTGCGGGACCCCATAACCTGACCTTCGGCTTCGACGCCATTGCTAGACAAAAAAATGAGATGGCGGCACCGGGACCGGCGAGTGATAACGGCCTGTTAAACTTCACCAGTACTTCGGCGGTGACTACTGGCAACGCCTGGGCGGACTTCCTAACAGGCAGGATCGCGGAATTCCAGCAGGTCAGTAACAGATTGAAATACTATACGCGTGGCAAGGGGTTTGCGCCCTATGTTCAGGACGACTGGCACGTTTCTCGCCGCCTAACGTTGAACCTAGGCCTCAGAGCTGAACTGATCCCCACTTGGCGCATGAAGTATAACATTGAGTCGAGCTTTAGCCCTGCGGCCTACAACCCCGCCGACGCGCCCCAGATTGACTTGACGGGAGCGATCACCGGCGTGGCCGGCGCTTTAGTCCCCGGTGTCGGCAATCAATTCGATGGTGTGGAAACGTGTGGCGTAGGCGGATTTCCGGTAGGTTGCATGAAGGGCCACCTGTTTAACACCGCGCCTCGCTTCGGGTTCGCCTGGGATCCGAGTGGTCAGGGGACGTGGGCCATTCGCGGCGGCTATGGTATCTTCGTCGAGCAGATGAATGGCAACGAGGTGAACGCAGAGTCGCTCGAAGGAACCCCGCCAGCGACACTCACAAGTGCTGCCTATAACGTGGTGGGCTATACCAACATCGGCAGTGCCACCCCCTTAGCCTTTCCGCTCAGCGCCATTGAACTTGAAAACCAGGTGATATGGCCCTATGTGCAACAGTGGAACCTCGACGTGGAGCGGAACATTGGGACTCATACAGTAGTAAGCGTGGCCTATGTTGGCAGTAAAGGCACGCACTTGGCAGACGCCCGCGATGGAAACCAGATTCATCCGACACCTCCGTCGCAAAACCCGTTTGCTGCTGGTCAGCCGATCACACCGGCAAGAACATCCCGATCTACGGTGAGCAGGTTCATCTTCAGCTTGGATTGAAGCTGATCTTCTAGCTCTCGTCGATCTGTAGTTTGAGAAGCGCCGCGGCATAGCAGA
>JBAVYG010000136.1:0-4920 GCA_049698675.1 Terriglobia bacterium | reverse complement strand
GGAATTGGGTCATTGATTCAATGAGTCATTGACTCAAGGGAGGTATCGTAGCGCAGGTTCCGCCCCCGGACCTGGCGCTCATCAAAAGCAGAAAGCAGTGGGCAGTAGGGAGAACGGGCAGGTGATTAACAGTTAGGTGGGGACAAGCCTCCATCTCTACGTGCCACCGGCTACCTACCAGCCACTGACAAAGGGTATAGAATCGTAAGGTCATGGAGAACGAAAAAGAACAGCTTGTCAAGCCCCTATCCGAATCTGCCGGGCCGGCCGATGCACCTGATCCGAAGGAGAACGTTGGGCCTGTAAGCGAAGACACAACCATAAGCCAGCCAGCCGCAAAAAGCCTGGAAGCGTGGGCGGCTTACGAAAAGCTGAAGGAAGAGAAGACGGAGCTCTATGGCCGCTTGCTGCGCAAGCAGGCGGAGCTGGAGAATTTCCGCAAGCGCGCCCAGCGGGAGAAGGAAGAATTTCGCCAGCACGCCACGGAGGACTTGATCCGGTCCTTGCTGCCGGTTCTGGATGGGTTCGAGCGAGCCTTGAGACAGCGTGCGCCGGCAATCCCTGAAACCTTTTACCAGGGAATGGAATTGATCCACCGGCAGTTGTCCGACGTCCTGGCACGGGCGGGTCTGGAGGCGATAGAGACATCCGGCCAGTTGTTTGATCCGCATTACCATCAGGCTGTCGAGACGGTCGAGGATGCGGCCCGGCGCGACCAAGAGATCGTGGAAGAATTGCAACGAGGTTATAAGCTGAAGCACCGCCTGCTTCGTCCTGCCATCGTCAAAGTGGCGGTTAAGCCAAGGGCCGGGGGTTCCCAAGCCGCGAAAGAAATGGCAGAGGCAGACTGACCGCGGGCGCGCGACGTGTTCTTAATGTCCAGCGGGGTTGAGTGTTGAATAACAAGCGAGACTATTACGAAGTTCTGGGTATTGACCGCCGGGCGTCCGATCCGGAAATCAAGAGCGCCTATCGTAAACTCGCCATGCAGCACCATCCGGACCGCAACCCCGAAAACAAAGAGGAAGCAGAGGAAAGATTCAAGGAAATCACTGAAGCCTACAGCGTGCTCGGCGACTCGCAAAAGCGGGCCGCCTACAATCAGTTCGGGCACGCTGGCGTGAGCTCCACAGGCGGGTGGAGCCCTGACTTCTCCTCGACGATTTTCTCGGACTTCGAAGATCTCTTCGGGGACTTTTTCGGTTTCGGCGGATTTGGCCGGGGCGTCCACCAGCGCCGACGCGCCTCCCGCGGCGCCGACCTGCGATACGACCTGGAGATCTCTCTCGAAGAAGCGGCGCGAGGTCTGGAAACAAAGATAAAGATTCCCCGTTCGGAAACCTGCGGCGATTGCCACGGCACCGGGGCAAAGAAGGGCAGCGAACCGATCACCTGTCCGGCGTGCGGTGGGCGAGGCCAGATTCGACATCAACAGGGCTTCTTCACCGTTTCACGCACCTGCTTGCAATGCCGGGGAATGGGGCAGGTGATGCGCGAGGCTTGCCCGGGTTGCAGGGGCAAGGGACAAGTTCAGCAAGAGAAAGTCCTGGGCCTTAAGATTCCAGCAGGCGTCGAGGAGGGGACGCGTCTGCGTGTGAGCGGAGAAGGCGAAGCCGGCAGCACGGGGGGGCCGCACGGTGATCTTTATGTTGTTCTGCGAGTCCGTGAGCATCCCTATTTTGACCGCCAAGGCAACAACCTTTATTACACCATTCCCATCTCCATCATGCAGGCGACTCTCGGCGCGGAGATCAGAGTCCCCACCTTCAGGGGCCAGGAAAGGCTCAGAATCCCCGAGGGAACTCAGAATGGAACGGTGTTCCGCCTGCGAGGCTCAGGAATGCCCAGCGTGGACGGGCGGAGGCAAGGGGATTTGTACGTGTCGGTCTATGTGGTCACCCCTACCGGGCTCTCGCGGGAGCAGCGACGAATGTTCGAAATGCTGAATCCGGCGGTGCGGGTGGAAAATCACCCCCTCGAGCGCCGGGCCTCCGAGAAGGTTAAAGACGTCTTCAGGTAGATCGGGAAGAGCAGGTGTCAGGTGCTAGGGGCTGGGGGCTGGGAACTGGGTGCTAGGGAAGAACCGAAGGCAGTAAGCGGTAGGCAGCAGGCGGGGTCAATCCAAAATCCAAAATCTAAAATCCAAAATTGCTCTAGCCTCTAGCACCCAGTCCCTGCTTTCTTGCCCAGGATTCAAAAGCTCTGCGGCTCCGGCGCTTTGACCGGCTTGAGTTGGGCATGCCAGCAGCGGTACACAGTCAAGAGGATCTTAGCTCCCGCGCACACGCTGCCCCGGATGGTTCCGGAGATTTTCGACTTTCCGAGCCGGCGCCGAAAGTACTTCACTGGCGCCTCTGTCACCCGCAGCCTGAGGCGTGCAGCTTTGGCCTGCATTTCCACGTTCCAACCGAAGTCATGATCCTGGAGGTTCAGCCGATTAAGCGCTTGGCGGCTGAGAATGCGCATGGGACCCAAATCGGTGAACGAGACGTGCCAGATCATGCGGATCAGCAGAGTGGTCAGCCAATTTCCGAAGCGTTGCAGGGAAGTCAGGGAGCCGGGTTCGGGCCTCCCGAGGACCCGCGAGCCAATGACCATGTCCCATTCGCCGTCCTCTAATAGGCGAACAAGCTGCTCGAGGTCAGTGGGATCATCCGTAAGATCCGCGTCCATGAAGGCAACGGCGTAGACTTGCGGCGCGAGGTGCGCCAGCCCTGCCAGACAAGCTTGCCCATAACCCCGCCGGGGTTCTCGAACCACCTCCGCCCCGGCCGCCTGTGCCACTTCAGATGTTCCGTCATCGCTTCCATTGTCCACGACGATGACCTGGGAAAAGAGCCCCCTCGGGAGCCGATTCAGAACCAAGCCGATCGATTCGGCTTCATTAAGTGCGGGGATGATGAGAGCGTACACGGCTGGGATTCTAGCAAATTTTGAATTTTGGATTTTAGATTTTGGATTAAGCCCATTGCTCACCGTCTTCCATCAGGTGATGGAGAAGGCAGTCGGCAGTGGCGAGCGAGCAGTAAGGCCGTAGAAGGGTGAATCCAAAATCTAAAATCCAAAATAGGGAAATCTAGGTACATCGTATCCCCCTGGTGAGTCGAGACGATAATCCAAGAAGACCGGGGGAAGCAAGCAGATCTGGGGAGGGAGGCGAGGAGCCAGCTGGTGGACGATCTGCCAGGGAGTAAGCCCTCCTTTGTGGGAGTTGGGCCGAGCCAAGTTGAAGTAGAGCTGATAGAGTGAGGCCTTGGCGAGGAACTCGGCACGGTCGCGAAAGGTTTCCAGGTCGTAGAACTCATCCTCAATCAGGCGGTGGACCGTCTCGACATCGCTCTGGTAGGTGTGAGCAGCCGGGGGGATGCGCTCGTGCTGGGAGCCGAAGTAAGTGACGGCGCGGGGAAAGTGAGAGCGAGAGCCGGCGGGCTGCAGTTGGCCGATGAATTCGCCGCCGTTGTCGGTCTGCCAGGTCAGGTCACGCAGGTTCACGCCGCAGCTCTGCAGGTGCCTCTGAATCCGCTGGGCGAAGAGTTCGCTGGCTGGAGCCGAGCGCCGGGAAGCGTAGGCCAGGAACTGTAAGCCGCTGCGCACCTCGCGGGCGGTGTACTGGATGGCGGGGAGGCGGCGAGCTTTCATCTGCGGCCAATAGCGCGGAATATCCTTGAGATCTTTGGTGTCAGCGGAGATTTGTTGGAACAAGGCCCAGCTGCGTTTCCACTCCGCCAGGTCTTGCTTCTTCTGGTACTTGCGCCGGCGCGGGAGCAGGAGACCATGCTGGCGCAAGATGCGCTGAATGGCCATATGACTGAGGGGCAAATCCCACTCGCGCTTCAGGCGTTGGGCGCCAAAGGTGGGAAGCCGGCGCCGCAAGGCGACGACTCGTTCCGCCAACTCCCCCCTGATCTTGTGCGGACAGGAATGCGGAGCGCGGGAGAGTTCCTGGAGGCCCTTCAACTTCTGGGCCTCATAGCGCCGCAGCCACTTGCGCACCGTGGCCACGGTGGTCCGAAAGTCTCGAGCGGCCGCCTTAATGCCGTGCTGGCGGGCGCAGGTGACCAACTGGAGGCGATAATTAAAAGCGTTCTTCATTTGACGAACCACGTCGAAATAGGGGACGGGAGCCGACATAGGTCGGCCATTTTAGCAGCGCCGCGCTGCCTTGGTCCCCCCCCACCAAGGCAGCGATCTCACCCCTCCTCTTTTCGCTCAAACACTTTAACTCCACAGGGGGGATACGATGTACCCTTCCAATCCCATCTAAAATCCAAAATTGCCCTAGTTACCCATGTGGTATAAAATCTTTAAGGAGCCAATGCAGCAAAAAGAGCTACCCCCAACCCAAGTGACCGAAAGACGGGAAACGCAACGAAGCCCGCGACGCCGATTTTTCGAGACGCGTTACTGGTTGCGGGACCTCATCCTCTCTATCCTGCTGGCGTTCATCGTAATTGTTTTCCTCTACCAACCGGTGCAGGTGGAGGGAACCAGCATGATGCCGCGGCTGGAGAACCACGAGCGGATTTTCATCAACAAGTTCGTCTACCGCTTCGAGCCCATCCGAAGGGGCGACATTGTGGTCTTCTGGTATCCCCTCGATCCCTCGAAGTCTTATATCAAACGCGTTATAGGCTTACCGGGTGAGCGGGTCAGCATTCAGGATGGCCGGGCGCTGGTGAACGGCGCACCACTTGCGGAACCCTACCTCCCCGCATATTACCTGGATCACCAGAGCTATCCACCCGTTCAGGTCGAGCCGGATCACTACTACGTGCTTGGCGACCACCGGGATTCTTCCAACGATAGCAGAGTTTGGGGGACGGTCGATCGGAAATACATCTACGGGAAAGCCGTATTCGTCTACTGGCCTTTCAGGGTGTTTGGATCTCTGGAATGAACCATTGTCCGTTGTCCGTGGTG
>JBAVYG010000135.1:0-6453 GCA_049698675.1 Terriglobia bacterium | reverse complement strand
GGCGGCAGAAGCCGCACGTTGGGTATGATCGTCTCCAATCTGGAGAACCCGTTTTTCCTGGACATTTTCCGGAGTCTGGAATCGGAAGCGCGCCGCCATGCTTACGAGGTGGTGGTGGCCAACACCGACTACAACCCACGTCGGCTGGTAAACAGTGTGCACTTGATGATGGGCCGTCGTGTGGCGGGACTGGCGGTCATTGTCTCCGAAATGGAGCCAACCCTCATGCAGGAGCTCATCGAGTCAAATCTCCCCATTGTCTTTTACGACGTGGGGACGCCGGCGAAAAACATTTCGAACATCCGGGTGAATTATCAAAAGGGAATTCAAAAGACCGTGGAATACCTGTACTCGCTCGGGCACCGGCACATGGCCTTTGTGGGCCACCATACCAGCCTGGAGCCGCTCCTTGACCGCAAAGTCTCCTTCGTGGAATCGATGAAGCGTCATGCCGGAGCCGTGGAGTTCACCACCGTCGCAGACCGGGACGAACCCGCAGGAGGAGAGCAGGCGACGCGGACGCTGCTGGCCACGGGCTTCAGGCCCACAGCGATCATCTGCGTGAACGATTACATGGCCCTGGGAGTGCTGAAGGCACTTCGGGAAAGTGGCTTGCGGGTTCCCGATGACGTGTCCGTGACCGGCTACGATAACATCAGTCTCTCCGGGTACGCTTTCCCGGCTCTCACCACCGTCAATATCCCTCGGGAGAAGATTGGACGCCTGTCGTTCGAAGCTCTCGTTCCACCCGAAGGTGGGCAGGTGCAGGGCCGCGGCTTCTCGATCGACCCCGAAGTGGTCATCCGCGAGTCCACCGGGCCACCGCCGCGTAACTAACCCCGCTGCGCACCGCAAGGATCCTTCGAATATAAGGCCGCACGGTTTCTCTGCCTGCATCCCTGTGGCACTAATGGCGAACTTCATCGCGTGGCGCGAAGAAGAACAGATCTTTCTCCCGCAGGGCGGGATCAGGATGACATGACATTCTGAGATTCCCCATGTAACCAGAAGCACGCTCACCAAGCGCTTGGCGCTACAGCGCCCGGCTAGGTGAGGGGCGGGAATTTGCTGTAACAGGGCTTACTCCCTACCCCCTCCCGCTGCGGCGGGAGGGGAGGCCCGCGCCGGCGCGCTGAGTGCGGTTTCTGATTCCGAGGGTGCAGGGAGATGCGTCAATGCGAGATCGGCGATCCTGCGGCATCCTGGAAGCTGATTTTCTCGATCCAGCCCCACGACCGCCCGGGAACGACACTAAAGTTTTTGGCACGGACAGCTTGAGCAGGTGCTGCGAATGGACTATAATTCATTCACCGATGACTATCCCTACAGCGTACTCCTTGCGCGACTGGGAGAACGCGAGGAATCGGCCAAAGGAATCAAAATCGCGCAGCAGTTGCAACAGGAGCAACCGAATTCTAGCTGCCGAACCCGCAGTAACACGCCTGACCTGCCGATGGATGGATATGAAACAAAAGTAAGGAGGTTGCAAGCCCTTTATGTGGGAGGCCGCTGCCAGCGGGAACAGATTTCGATGGCTGATCGCCCCCCCCCGCACGACGGAACAGCCTGCACGCCGGGGTCTGCGTGCGCCAGCGCGACCGCTTCCCCGTCAACATGTCTTATCACTATTTTGCAGCTTGATTTTTTGTGCGGCTTTCCTTTTCTCCTGGCAGGCGGCAGCTCAGCAGCCATCACCCAAGCCGGCAGACTTGCACTTCGAGCAAGGGATGGGAATGTTAAAAAAGCGGAATTGGCAAGCCGCTGCCGATGAGTTCCGAATGGTAATCAAGATTGACCCGCGGCGGGCACAGGCCCATGACGGGCTGGGGCTGGCCCTGGCGAGGCAGGGTAAGCCCCAGGAGGCTCTGGCGGAATACCGCCGCTCGCTGGAAATCGATCCGTATTACCTCGGAGATATACTAAGACAGAGGGGTGATTTAGAAGGCGCAGTGCGAGCCTTTGAGAAGGCGCTTCGGCTCCGACCTGACCTCCAGGAGGGTTATTACAGTCTGGGGTCGACTTTGAAGCAACTGGCGGCCACGCGACGCGCTTCACAAGAATTTCCTCCGCGCGAAACGCTAGGCTCCGCGGAGGAGCTATACAAGCAAGGCCTCGCAGCGCTCGGAACGGCTTTATCGCCTAATTCATGCAACCGAATCATATTCGTGCGTTGCCAAGCCGTGCCACGGTCGAAAACCAGCGTCGAAGGCTGCGATATTCCCTCGGCTTGATAGCCCTGTTTCTGGGCTTGGCGTGCTTGGGCGAACTGTTGGGGGGCTCAGGGCAGGCGCGAAAGGAAGCGCCCGCTGTTGGCCCGCGCCGCGCTGGCTCGAAAGTCACACAGACACCGGTAGGTGTGTCTTTTGTCGATGTAACGAAGGAGGCGGGGCTGGGTGGCGCGGTGATTGTCGGCGGCGGGGTCCAGAGCAAGCGTTATATCCTGGAAGAAATGGGTGGCGGGGTCGCATTCCTCGACTACGACAACGACGGGTGGCCGGATATTTTTCTTGTGAACGGAACCAGGCTCGAGGGATTCCCAGAAGGCCAAGAGCCATCAAACTACCTGTTCCATAACAATCACGACGGAACCTTTACTGACGTGACCAAGAAGGCGGGATTGGTGCACTCCGGCTGGGGGCAGGGTGTGTGCGTCGGCGACTATAACAACGATGGCTTCGACGACATCTTCGTCACCTATTGGGGCGGCAACGTTCTCTATCGCAACAACGGTGACGGGACCTTCACGGATGTGACCGATAAGGCAGGCCTGTCAGGAACCGAAGGCCGCTGGTCGACGGGATGCTCCTTCCTCGATTATGACCGCGATGGTCATCTCGATTTGTTTGTTTCCAACTATGTTACCTTCGATTTGAAGGTGGCGCCGCTCCCAGGCGCCAACTATTACTGTTCCTTCATGAATGTCCCAGTGGCCTGTGGCCCGGAAGGTCTGGGAGGAGGAACCAATGTTCTTTATCACAACCGCGGCGATGGCACGTTTGAGGACGTTTCCGAGAAGTCGGGTGCGACCTACCCGCGCGGCACGAAGGAACTCACCTTAGCCGCGGATCGGACTTGGCGGCCCGTGGGCTCGTACGGATTCGCCTCCCTCGCCGCAGATTTCGATAACGACGGCTGGCCGGACATCTATGTATCGTGCGACACCGCTCCGAGCCTGCTTTACCACAATAACCATGACGGCACCTTCACCGAGGTAGGTGTCCCTGCCGGTTGTGCGCTAAGCGGCCAGGGTACCCGGCAGGGTGGGATGGGAGCAGCGACAGCCGACTATGACTGTGACGGCTGGCTCGATATCGTTAAGGTGAATTTCGCCGGCGATCCGACCACTCTTTATCACAACAACGGTGATGGAACCTTCAGCGATGTCAGCCAGCAGGCCGGGCTGGGGGCGATTACCCAGTACGTCGGCATGGGTGTGGGTTTTCTGGATTTCGACAACGACGGGTGGAAGGACATCTTCGTGGCTAACGGGCACGTCTACCCTGAGGCGGACCGAACTCCAGGCATCCCCGGGTTCAAACAGCCCAAAGTATTGTTTCGCAACTTGGGGAACGGCCGCTTTGCTGACGTATCATCGACGGCGGGTCCCGCCCTGAAGATCGTTGCTTCCAGCCATGGGTGTGCCTTCGCGGATTACGACAACGATGGCGACATCGACATCCTGGTCAGCAACAATAACGAACCCCCCACCCTCCTGCGCAATGACGGCGGGAACAAACGCAACTGGCTGCTGGTGAAGTGCCTGGGTACTGGTTCGAACCGCAGTGCTATTGGAGCTCGGGTGCGAGTTGTTACCGGCCAGCACGCGCAGATGGAGGAAGTCATCAGCGGCTCCAGCTTCCTCTCTCAAAGCGACCTGCGCTTGCACTTTGGCCTGGGCCAGGCGAAGGCAGCCGACCTGGTGGAAGTTGCCTGGCCCTCAGGTCTCAAGGAGTCTTTCCGCAACGTCCCCGCCAATCAAGTGGTCACGATCGAAGAGGGGCGGGGAATCGTGAAGGCCCAGACCTTTCCGACGCGAGCAGGACGTTCGGAGTCTCCCGTTCGAGTGTTATCACAGCGGTGAGCCGCGCAAATCGTGCGAAACGGACACTCAATCTCTCCAATCGCGCGACGCGCAGCGGGCCGATCTTGAGAAGCACACGATTCCCGCAGGGGCTACGGACGGCAGTCTGCTTTGGCTTCGACTCGACAACGTGCCGGTGATGGGACGATGGGCGGTGATCACCCGACAGTGCCAAGGGAAAAAATCTTCGTGCCGGGCAGGAAGTGGTTGAGCGGCTTCTTCTCGATGGGATCTACCTGCATGACAGCAGGCTGAGCATAACCAAGGTTACAAAGCCTCCCGCCAATGTTCTTGCGGATGAAACAGAAACCTGCCAGCCCCTCGCCGATCTCGCAGTGGCGAGGGCAGAGATAGCCATGCAGCTTCCCGTTGGGCGAAGTTTCCCACCAACGTGCTTCATGAAGCTTCGAGCTGATTGCCGCAATGCCCATTCGGTACGCCCTATTGATATTTCGTCCCCGCTCGGCCCTGGTGTCAACCAGCCTGATAGTCAGCCTCGATGCGCTGAAAACGGTGGACATCCGTCTGGGAATGAAGTAAATCTTAGCTTCGCCGATCGCATGTCACACTGGAGGGTAAGATGAATCGCAGACGATTTCTTCGTAATAGCAGTCTTGCGGCGCTGGGCGCGCTGACGATGAAGGCGGGAAGCCATCCATCGCTCGCAGGGCTGGCACCTCGTCCTGAATCAACGCGTGCCCGCCTTGACGTGATTTGGGGCGACCGGGTGGGGAAGATCAACCGCAACATTTATGGCCACTTCGCCGAACACTTGGGGAGTTGCATTTACGACGCCATGTGGGTGGGGGAAGGCTCGCCCATCCCGAACCAGAACGGCCTGCGTAAAGACACCATTGAAGCACTCAAGCGTATCAGGGCGCCGATCATTCGCTGGCCTGGCGGCTGCTTTGCCGACCAGTATCACTGGCGCGACGGTGTCGGGCCACGCGAGAAGCGGCCACGCATCTGGAACATCTGGTGGGGACGCGACGAGGGTAACGCTTTCGGCACCGATGAATTCATCCAGTACTGCCGGTTAAGCGGCGCCGCGCCGTACCTTTGCTTCAATGTGGGCTCCGGCTCGCCCCAGGAGGCCCTGGATTGGCTGGAGTACTGCAACGGCAAGGAAAGCACCACCATCACATCCCTGCGCGCCGCCAACGGACATCCCGAGCCTTACAACGTCCGCTATTGGTCGGTCGGCAATGAGAACTGGGGCTGCGGCGGAAACTTCGACGCCGAGAGTTACGCCCGTGAGTATGCTCGCTATGTGACCTACCTGAATCGCTACGCCGAGCGGGGCACAGTAGAATTCGTCGCCTGCGGAGACTTCCGGGAGGACTGGAACCAGAAGTTCTTCGAGACTCTGCTCAAGCGCCCAGGCGCCCGTGGACAGGTTCGAGGCGTGAATCACCTCTCCGTTCACCATTATTACCGCGGGGGACTGGGGCAGGCAACAGAGTTCACTGATGAGGAGTACTATCGCGCCCTGGCGGGTGTCAGCGTGCTGGAGGGATATATCGAGGAGACCATCGGCTTGATTCAGCACTACACCACCCCCCAACACCGCATCGGGATTGCCTTGGACGAATGGGGGATCTGGCATCCGGTGCCCAGCACGGGCGCGCAAGGGCTCTGGCAAAGCAACACCCTGCGCGATGCTCTTCTGGCCGCGGTGACTTTCAACTCTCTGAACTCCTATGGCGACGCCGTCTCGATGGCGAACATCGCCCAGATATTCAACGTGCTGCAGTGCATCGCCTTCACGAAGGGAGACAAATTCGCGCTCACCCCGACTTATCATGTCTTCGACCTTTATCAACCGCACATGGACGCGATGGCATTGAAGACGGTGGTTGACTCCCCCACTTATACCCCCAAGCCGCTGACTCAGCTACCACCTGAGTTCCTGGCTTTTCTAGGCGGACGCGGCGAGACCACGCGCACCTATCTAAGCGCCTCGGCTTCCCTGAACGAGGCTCAGAAGCAGATCTGCGTGACGCTCGTCAACCAGCACTTGACCGAGCCCTTGGAGGTCGAGGTCCAAATCCCCGGCCTGGATAGCCCCGGGGTGCGCGGTGGCACGCTGCGAGAACTCACTTCGGGCAACGTGCGGGATGAGAACACCTTGGAAAAGCCGGATGTCATCCGTTCGCCAGCGCCCAAGCAGCTTACCGTCCAAGGGAACAAGTTCACTCAGCTTGTTCCACCGCACACCCTGCAGGCGCTCGTTCTCCAGGTGGGCTAACCCGCATTTCTCACCAGCTTTCTGGGATCGGCTTCGAGGGCGCTCAGAGCGGCGACTGCGGCCTCACTTTGAGCCAGTAGCGTCGAAAAAGCGCCTGTGGATAACCGCTGGAGACCAAGGCACC
>JBAVYG010000134.1:0-7218 GCA_049698675.1 Terriglobia bacterium | reverse complement strand
CCTGACATCAAGGTGAACTTGAAGCCGACAAACAATAACAGAGCCAGAAGAAGAAACCCCACCGCCCCGAAGGCCAGCCTGCGCACCCAAGGGTCGTAGGCCCTTAGCCGCACCGCATCCTGCGGGGGTGAGCAGTTCGGTGACAGCGGGCGCACTCCCCCGCGAATGCGTTGAATCTTATCCGCCATCGCCTCCAGCACCGTACGTACGCCCTCTTGGCCGCTGAGGCTGTAACGGCCGCGGTACCCCAGCAGGAGACACAGGGCAAAAACCTCCAGCATATCGGCGAGGTGGGGGGAATCGCTACGGGCAAGAAGGCGGTCAATGCACTGAAAGAAGATCTCTCCTGCCGTATGCCCGCCGAATAATTCCTCCTGCAAGGGCATTCGAGGCCAATCGGCGAAGACAGGATTATTCGAGTTGAGAATAGACTCGTCCAGAAACGCGACCAAGGCAAATGTGGCTAGCCGGGTGTCTTCAACTGGATAGCCTTTGGACGTAGCCTCCGACTCGGCGGCGCGAATCGCTGCCTTCATCTGGTTGCGGAATGCGCCCGCATCGGTGGCGGCCTGGCGGTTTGAGCGCAGGCGCGTAATCGCCGTCAGAACCTCTTGATAAATCAGGGCCAGGTTTTCATGGCTTGGCGCCGGGTAAGAGCCGGGGCTTTGAGGAATTGCTGCTTGGGACGGATATACACCCATTTTGGACCTCTTAGGGAGAGCTGTAGAATACGGCGACATTCATTCTCCATAGCGCTGCTCGGTGAGCGGCGAACAACGCCGGCCGCAGACCGGGGCGATAAGAGAAATTGTCGCGCCCTCTTGCCAACCTCATTGGTTTTCCAAGACGACCAGGAGTTCGACCTGCGGGCTGGGAATGTCTCCCGGAATGTAAATCCCGACGCGGCGGGTTTGAACGATATGATCCCAGCAAGGACCCGTCCTGCTGATGGCGAAGTATTGACTTTCGACTCGCGCGGATACCGCCGAGGGAGGTACGGACATGTGCGTGAGCGCCATACCCGGCAGCGCTCTTTTGACCAGTTGTGGCACAAACTGGGCCGAACATACTTTGACCAGTTGTATCGTCCTGGTGATCACTTCTGCGTCACCGATGGCCGAGTGAACGGAGAGGAGCCAGCGGGCGCGGTCCAAGCAGCGTTGATCGGTGACATCGCCCTCGTAGAAGTAATCGGCGACGGAGCGGAGCGGAATGGGAATACAATTCGAGGGCGCGAGCAACTCGAGGTGCGCCCGGATGTGCTTTTCGATGTCTGCAAAGCACTTGTCAAGTGCGAGGTGATTGTAAAGTGGAAGGTTCGAGGGGTGAGAGTCCAAGGCGAAAGTGCACAGCGCACCCCCCAGTCGCAGGAGCTCTGTGAAGAGCTCGGCAGGGTGCCCGCTTTGTGAAACGAACATATGACGCAGCGGGCCCAGACTGGAGTTTATGGCGTGCAGGAACCAGAAGCGGCTGACCTCTTGAGCCGAAAGCCCCGTCCGAAACTTCCCGCGCCCCCGATTATCAAGGGAAACCGTCGCGCTCTTCTCCTGAAGAATGTCGATCAGGCGGCGGCTCATCATCATCAGCGTTTGACTGGCGCTGATCTGGAGGCAGGGCGGGATGAAACTTTCGTCGTAAACGTAGTTGCCCGATCCGTCTCTCTTGATGCGTCCGATCGGCAAGGTCTGCAATTCCCCGGTATCCTCCGTATCGAGGAGCAGTCGAATGTTCTTTCGTCCCAGTTGGAGCGCCTTCTCATCCAGGCCGGTATTCTCATCAGGAAGGATTTTTTCTTCGGCAATATATCTCGTCTGCCCCTTATCTTGCTCATCGGGAAAAGAGCAATTCGCTCCCCCAAGCCTGTGCGGCGGGACCGTCAGGAGCACCGTCAGGTTCTCGCGAATGGCTGGGAAAAGGTCGCTGATATTGCGCGGCGAGGGAACGGGATCACTCTCCGGAATATTGAAGGTGAGCCCGTCCTGAAAAATGCCGCGTGCATGCACTAGGGCTACCGTGCCGTTGCGAAGAGCTTCCCCATCGAGTTCGAGCCCGACCAGCCCATAGGGCTCAAACCATAAGTTCGAGATCTCGAAATGCGTGACTTCTTCGAAAAAGCGACCCTGCACTTGAAAGTGGTGTGGCCCTAGATACATGCCCTCCGACCACACAACTTTGGAAAGTTGCTTCATGGAGTTGATCCGATAGCTCTCAGATTTCCTTTATCTTTGCCGGCCGCAGCCCAAACGACTGCCTTTAGCCTTCTCCGCCACTTTGCGGGTTCGTTTCCTCAAGCCCGAGTGGCAGTCCCGTCTCGCGACCATCAATCACCGTTCCTCGTGGCAGGAGGAACGGAGTGGCACCTGGAGGCGAGCATAACATAACTTAAGCTTGGCTTCATGCTGGCTGCAACGTTAATATTACAACATTTCAAATCAAGGCAAAACTCTTTCGCGATGGCTTGCCCATGATGCAGGAAATGCAGACCACAATCCTGATTGATGAATTGGCCCCTTCCTCCTGAAACCTGCTCTTCCCCACCTACGACCTACGACATACCACCTACCGTCTACCACCTACCACTTTCCTTTTCAACAAAATTCCGGCCTTGAGAGCATGTTTCCTTTGCCATCAATAAACCTGCTTCCCATATCAAGAGACACGGAGTCCGCTAGCGCTCATTCGGCACGAGTCCATCGCCCACGGTCTGTCGTCCGTCGTCAGTGGCATGAGCTCCCACCTTTCGCCTGCCGCCTGCTGCTTCCTTTCTCCTGCCACCTTGCCCCTGAAACCTGACACCTGTCTTTTCGGCGGGGCTAGCAAGGCTATACAAGTAATTTCATGATAATATGAATACCAAACGCGGATGGTGGTTCAGCCATGGATTTTCAGGGACGGTACAAGCTTCTGGAAATGCTTAGTGACGGCGAAGCGCGGACTTTCAAGGCGCTCCAGACTTCGTCCGGCCGCACCGTACTGCTACACCAACTTTGGCAGGAGCGAACTCCTCCCAATCAGCCTGACTTGGCCTCACTGGTTTTCGGGTTCCTGCGACGCGCGACTGCCGAAGAAATGAAGAGTTTGGTCGACATGGGCGAAGAGGCGGGCCGCGTGTTTGTCGTGACCGAGGATCTGCCTGGGTGTCAGGACCTTCGGCAATGGCTCCAGCCAGCGCCAGGGACACCGGGAACAGCAGGGAAGGCGAGTGTCTCCAAACCCGCTCCAAGTGGTGATTCCAGCGCAATCGCAGCAACCATGGGCTTGGTCCCGCACGCAAGGCAAGAGGATTTGGCTTCGCCTGGCCCCACGCAGCTTTTTACAAACCCGAAAGTTATTGCCGACCAGAGGTTATCTGCATCTGCAGAAAAGACTGCCAGCACCCCGACAACACATCCAGAACCTCCTGTTGAACCCGGGACTCTGGCGAGCCCTGCCAAACTCGCGGGACACTTAGGAGGGGTCTCAGAAGCCGGGGTTTTGAAAGCAGCGGAGCCCCCAGTTGCGCCACCCGGCCCTGCGCCGGCAAGTCAAGAGGCTGTAAGTGAATTCACAAGGATCTTCTTCGGCAAGGACATGCCGGCGCCGGAGGCGGCTAGGCCCGTTTCTTCCCCACCTGAAAAGCCGAGCGCACCCCCGGCCCCGACGGCACAAAAGCCTCCCGAACGCCAGCCTCCGGCCGGCTTCGAAGTGGTTTACGAGAGCCGCAAACCGCGGCCTCGCGGTCCCGCGCCGCCGACACGTAAGGAGCCTCTACCGCCTCCCCCCGCCCCGGGTCGTGAGGAAGGGGCGCCGGGGGAATTTACACGAATCTTCTATGGTCGGGACGAAGCGAAGGCCATACCACCCCGCCCTGAACCTGCCGCGGAGAGAACGCGCTTGCCTTCTCCAGCGCCCGCCCAACCATCTCAATCCGACGTTTCCGGGGAATTCACGAGACTATTCCAGGCTCTGCATGTGAAGGAGAAGCCACCTGCTGCGCCCTCTGTCGAGGCCAAGCAGATCCGACCGTCTGCCCCGCCAGTTCAGCCTACCGTGCAAAAGGGTCGCGACGATTTCATGCGTCGATCCTCTGCGGTGGAATCTGAAGGTCCGGGTGAGTTCACGCGACTGTTCCACGCTGGCCCGCAGCCGGCCCGGCCAGCGGGACCTCCGATCCCCACCAGTTCGCCCAAGCCGTCGGGTCCGTTGTCCAGTTCCTCGAGCCAGCAAGATCCTGGGGAATTGACGCAATTGGTTCAGGGGTACAAGCCGCAGAAAAGTGGACCGACACTACCAGTGGTCGAGCGACCCGAACCCGTGGTCCCGCCTCCGCCCCCGACGGCCGATAAAGCAAAACCTGGCGCATTCACCCTGATTTTCCAGCGACCGTCTGAACCGACAACCCTGCCTCCTGCGGCACCTTCACCACCGGTTGTGCAAACTCCACCGACTGCCCCGCAATCACCCGAGCCGGATGAGTTCATGCGCATGTTTGAGCTTCCCGGTGGAGGTGCAGGCGCGCCACCGCAGGGTGCTCCGCAGGCGCCACCTCCGGCAGCACCACAACCGGCCGCAGGGCGTGCCGTGCCGGTGATCCCCATGGCGTCTGTTTCGCCTGTGGCTCCCAGCATGCCCTACGTTCAACCACCCATGGTGCCTCAGCCGCAGCCGTACCAGGTACCTGCCCCGCAGCTTCAACAACCTGCCGTGCCTTCCCCATACGCTATGCCTCCACAACCTGCGATGCCACAGATTCAACCGATGGCCGTTCCCGTGCCCGTGGCGCCTCAGGCAGCGCCCCCTAAAACCGACAAGAGCAAATTCCTTGTACCACTCATCATTTTGGGAGGACTCTTCTTGATTGCGGTGGGATTGATTCTTTTCTTTGCTCTTAAACACTAGTCGAGGGTCGAGAGTCGAAAGTCGAAAGTGGGTGGTGCAGACCTTCGACTCTCGACTCTCGACTATCTTGACGGCATATTCACTCGGCTTGAGGCAGGAGAATGATGAGTTCGAGCTGCGGGTTCGCAATCTCGCCGGGAACATATGCGGCGAAGTTTCGAGCACGCCCCACGGCATCCCAGCAAACTCCGGCCTGATTCAGGCTGAAATACTGATAGTTCATCTTAATGGGAATCGAGCCCGGAGGGGAAGGGACGTGCGTTAATTGCATGCCGGGAAGAGCCTGGCGAATGAGTGTTTCAATATGCGTGGCGGAACAAACCTTGACGAGTTGAGGCACCCTCTTGAGAAGGTCTGCCTCGCTCAAGTCCGCACTGATAGCCAGGTACATCCGCGTATTCACGAGGTATTTGTCGTTCGCAAGCGCCGTGGAATAAATCGAGGGCTGGGTGAGTTTCAATGGCAATGAAACGAAGTTGCTGGGCACAACCGTCTCGAGGAGTGTCCGCAGCTTCTCGTCGAGGTCGGAAAAGCAGGTGCCCAGGTTATCGTGGTCGTAAAGGGGGAGATCGCGAGGCTGTAACGTGGTCGAAAAGGTTGTGAGCGATGCCGCCAGGGCGAGCATCGTTGTGTACAAACCCTCCGGATGGCCTTTCTTGGATTCAAAAATGTGGCGCATGATGGGGAAATAGCTGTTTGCCGTATAAAGCAGCCAGAAGTTGGCAATGTCAGACGACGTAAAATCCGCCAGGCTCTGGTTCTTCTGCCTGCGCGTTCCCGAAAGGGTGCTGCCCTTGGCGGCCAGGATCTCAACCAGCCGGCGTAAAATCGCTACCAGATACTCGCTCGCCGAGATATCCAGCAACGGTGGAATAAATAGCGGATCTAACTGGTAAGTGCCGGCCGCGGTCTTTTTCACACGAGCCATACGCAAAGAAGTGCTGCTCTGGAGGGGTTCTCCCTCGACAAGTAGCCGCAGGTTCTTCCTGGCAATTTGAACCGGTCTTTCCGCCAGCCCGGTGTTCTCGTCGCGCGTGAGAGCCATTTCGGCTTGGTAGCGAGTATCTCCATTTTTCTGCGCCACGGAAACATTGAGGCCGCGATCATGGTACTGAGGAACTGCAAGGAAGACCTCGAGGGTACTCTGATCGGGGCCAAAGGACTGTTCAATCAGCCTTGCTCCCGGGGCGGCATCCGAGTCAGGAATCTCAAATGCCAAACCATCGGGAAACAGCCCCACCGCGCGCGAAAGCGATAAGCTGCCGCCGGAAAGAGCCTCACGGTCGATCTGCAGCTCTGCAAAGCCCCAGGGGCAGAACTTCAAGGCACGCAACTTGAACTCCAAAACACTTTCGAAAAATCGGTCCTGGAGTTGCAGATGCTGGGGCGTGAGGAATGTCCCCTTGGCCCAGATTACCGGTTGGAGTCGCCTCATAGAGTACCAAGCTAGCAAGAGTTTCCAATCAAAGTCAAACAGGAAATCGGCGGGGAGCGCTCACAAAGGGGCAGTGTCCCAATTAGAATGCAGGGCCGCCCCTTGGGGCGGCCTAAAGAATACCTGCTCAAATGTCCAAACTCCAGAGGCCGGGGCAAGCCCCGGCCCTACGTCGCATATTGACACTACGCACAAGGCTTGCAATTCCCAAGGTTTCGTATAAACTGTAAATGTTTAGGCTCCTCCAGGGATGAAAATTGAGCTTTTTGCGGTAGAGAGGGAACCGTAGGCGTGGCGTTCTACTCCCCCCAACCCACCTCTGAGAACACCCAAGACGACGCGGGCGTCCGCCTTTGCGCTCGTGTCGCCCCGCTCAACGATACGGGCCAAAAGCGGATGAACAATGAAGACAGTCATCTGATCTTTCCGTTGGATGAGAGTGTCGCCCCGCAAAACGGAGAGGAAAACGTCTTAGGATTTTCTCCACCGGGTTTGCTCCTGGCCGTGGCAGACGGAATGGGCGGCCACATTGCAGGCGAGGTGGCGAGCCGGATATGCGTTGAGAACCTGGCGAAGGAGATGGCGGCGCAACTCCTCGTGGCGGGAGAGAGGGCGCCCGATTTGTCACTGGCGCTCCGGAAGGCGGTCGAGTCAGCTCACCAGAGCGTTTATGCCCACTCACAGCAGCATGCGGAAGGCTCGACCATGGGGACTACGTTGACTGCGGCGCTCTTGAATGGGACTCGGGCCACCGTTGCCCAGGTCGGTGATTCTCGCGCTTATCTATTTCGTGGTGGGAGCCTGATTCTCTTAACGCAGGACCAGACTATCGGCAATTTGCTCCGCAGCCGCGGCGAAGATTCCGACCGTGTAAGCAGCCAGATCAAGGAAATGCTAACGCAAGC
>JBAVYG010000133.1:0-7498 GCA_049698675.1 Terriglobia bacterium | reverse complement strand
GATTGGAAGGTACCGGGCCTAGCCATCGCAGTTGTGCAGGGCGATAAAGTAATTCTCCTGAAGGGCTATGGCTACCGCGACCTAGAGAAGCAGTTGCCGGTGACCCCGAATACACTGTTTGCCATTGGCTCGATCACAAAATCCTTCACCGTGACCACCCTTGGCATGGAGATGGACGAAGGCAAATTGGACTGGGACAAGCCCGTCCGCGATTTTCTACCCAGCTTCAAGATGTACACCCCGGCGCTAACCGAGGAGATGGTGGTGCGCGACTTGATTACGCATCGTTCCGGCTTGCCGCGCCACGACCTGGTCTGGTACTCATCTGATTTCTCGCGCGAGGACTTGCTCAAGCGCCTGCAGTATCTTGAGCCAAGCAAGCCCCTCCGCACCAAGTTCCAGTACAACAACCTCATGTTCATGACTGCGGGATACGTTGCCGGACTGCTAAACGGCACGAGCTGGGAGGATGCTGTCAACCAGCGCGTCTTCAAACCTCTGGGAATGACCGGCACGAATTTTTCCGAGCGGGATACCCAGAATAGCCCGGACTTTGCCCAGCCCTATCGCAAAGGCCGCGACTTAAAGGCCGAATTGAAGCATATCCCCTTCTATCCGCAATGCCCGGACCGTTGCGCCATGGGTCCGGCCGGCGAAATCAACAGTAATGTCGCTGATATGAGCAAGTATCTGCTATTCCACATGAATCAGGGGAAGTTGGAAGGCAAACAGCTTCTTTCTGAAAACAACGCCGTGCAGATGCAAACTCCGCAGATGACCATACAGGGCGCGCCGCCCTACAAAGAACTCGGTGAGGGCAGCTACGGAATGGGCTTCTTCATTTCTTCTTACCGTGGGCATAAAACGGTCGAGCACGGCGGAAACATTGACGGCTTCAGTGCCGAGCTATCGTTCCTACCGGCCGACAAGATCGGCGTCATCGTATTCACCAATCTCGATGGAAATCCCCTGCCGAACATCGTCGCTTTTAACGTCTTCGACCGCTTACTCGGGCTCGACCCAGTCCCATGGAACCAGCGATTCCTGGAGTCCGAGAAGAAAGGGAAGGAGTCGGAGCAGGAGGCGAAAAACAAAGGCTACATTCCGCAAAAGCACGGCACGCATCCCTCCCACGACTTGAAAGACTACGTCGGGGATTACTCGAATCCCGGCTATGGCATTGTCACCATCGCCCCCGACGGCGATGCCTTCAAGTTGACGCTCAACAAGGTCAGCAAACCTCTGAAGCACCATCATTACGACGTCTTCCAAGTACCGGAGGATCCACTCGACCCGTTCGAGAAAATGAAGGTGATGTTCCTTACGGACATCAACGGGGACATCTCCAGCCTGTCTATGCCGCTCGAAGCCAGCGTGAAGGACATCCTCTTCACGCGCATGCCCGATAAGCAACTCACCGAGCGCAGTTTCGTCAAGGCCTTCTCCGGTCGGTACGAGCTTCCCGGAGTTCCGGTACCGCTGACAGTTACGCTCCGTGGCGATCACACCCTCGTTGCCAGCGTTCCCGGGCAGCCCGACTACGAGTTAAACCCGAAGCGTGGCATGACTTTCCAGCTCGCAGACTTCAGCGGCGTTACGATCGAGTTCAAGCGCGATGCCTCGGGAAAAGTGACGGAGGCTGTCCTTGACCAGCTCGGCACCGTCATCATTCTGAAGAAGAAATAGGGCCCCGAACAAGCTGAAGAGAAGAACCGAGCTACCGTTTGTGGAGACAAACCCTGTCTTTCCGGCGGTTCGACGTAGCTTTGCCACACTCTTGACAACGTGAAACCATGTACGCGCTTTGAAGACTATTCTTTTTGGAGTTTCTGCCGCCGATCCTGCCACTTTCTCATGCGTCGGCCTTCTTCTGATGATTGTGGCCATTATGGCCAGCTACATTCCAGCGCTTCGAGCTGCGCGCATGGATCCCATCCGAGCGTTGCGCAGCGAATAACGAAAATGGCTGTAAGACAAATGTTCAACAGCCTCCGCCGTCTTCATCCCGGCTTCGGCCTGCTTCAAAACTCCAATAATCTGCTTTGAAACCACTCTACTCGTTCCCGGCGAGCGCCTTCTGGGTCTTTCCACCTCTCGTTGACCGCAAGGCTGAACGTCCCGATGGGCTTGCCTTGCGAACTGGACTTAAGCTCCGCCGCCTCACCAAGAAATCCGATCAGAATTACCTTATTCACACTTTGGTACAGCGTTGCGTCCTCCTTCATCATCGAAGCGGAACTTGCGGCTGATCCGATCACCCGCCAGCACGTCCATTTGCGCGGCGACCTCGGCCATGCCCTCGCGCACCCGAGCACGAACCAGCGGCATGTTCCGCAACGCATCGGTGCTTACTCCCTCAAGTAGGGTTCGCCTTCTGGACCTGCTCCTTCAATTCCTGGTCGTCCACCACGTTGCGCAAGTCAAACGTCACCAGGAAATCACGCAGCTTCTGCAGCGTTGATTCCCGCAGACGTTGTGGCTTGCCGTCCGGCTGATCCCCCAGCCGGTCGCGCAGGTGGCTCACCAGTTCCAGCAGCAAGGCCCGCATCACCTGCTGGATCTCGCTACAGGCTTCCGACATTGCCACCACGGCCTTTTCGCGTTCCTCTTGAAAGAATTGGGCCGAAATCTCTCGAAGCTGTTCCGGCACACCATAGCTGACGTATTGCCAACCGAAGGTGAAGTGGGAGCGGACCTTGTCTACGGGTGGGTAGTCAGCCGGGTTATAGAGCGTGCGCAGTCGCCCAGCGGCCTCCTGGCAGAGGCGCGGATAGGCGCTGAGAAACGACTCCACCACCTCGCCTCGTTTATATTTGAACTCGTGCAGCCTCTCGTCCACCGTCTCCACCAAGCCCAGGGGGCAAGAGGTGAATGCCGACCTCGAAGGGCAGGCACATGTCGTAGAGGAAATGACGGATGTCGCCGTCGAGGGTGCGGATGGCTTGCAGCTCCGGCGAGTCGAGCAGAGTCTTCGAGACGCGAATTAAGGCCTTGTCGGCGTCAACCGCGACCTGAGAGGAGCTGACCTTTCGACTGTTGCAAGCCGAGATGAAGTTTGATGAAGACCGTTTGCCAGGAAAAGTTGGGCCGTAAGCAGAAGGTGGGCGCCACACTCGATCAGAAGTTTCGCTATCTGTGCTTCACCCCAGCCGGGGATTGGGGGCCGGGCTTTGATGAGTACCGGGCTGATTTGTCGGGAGCCCGAGCTTTTCCGCAGGGCATGCAGGAGGGGTTCATGCTCACTTCGGGATTCGCCTCGGCTTCGCTTTTTTTCCATCCGACATACCAGTCCCAGGCTGCCTTTCGTTACCTGGGATGGCAGAAAGTCGACGGCCGGGATACCTATGTGATTGCTTTCGCTCAGCAACCGGGGAAGGCGCGATTGACCGGGGCCTTTAAACACGGCCAAATCAGCATGAGGACTTTGTCCCAAGGTTTGGCTTGGGTTGATTCTGAGAGCTACGAAATCACCCGCCTCCGCACCGACTTGTTGATGCCACTGTCAGAAGTCAATTTGGAAAGAGAAACGACCGAAATCGCTTTCGGCGAAGTCCACTTTAAAGGCATAGCCGGCGGATTCTGGCTTCCGCAGCAAGTCACCGTCACCGTGGATTGGAACGGCAAACACCTCCGCAACGAGCATCACTACTCGGAATTCCAGCTCTTCAATGTGGAGGCTACCGACAAGCCAGGAAAGCCCAAAGAGCTCGGTGAAACTTCCCATGGAGCATCAGATCCCCAGACCATGCCTTGAAATTCCTGTAGCGCTAATGGCCAAGTTCGTCGCGCGGCGCGAAGAAAAGCAGATCCTTCCCTGCGCTCAGGATGACATGCCATTCCGATCCCGCCTTGCGGGAGAAGAATCTGCTTTTGGTTGCGGCTAAGGGCCGCGCTGTATACGCTTCCGCTTGTTCCTTGTCGTAGGAGCGTAGACCCGTTTTGTAGGTCTGCGGCTTTCCCGGTTCCTCCAGCTTGGTCCTGGAGTGGACTTTGCTAATCCAGGCTTAAACTCCTAATACGGCACCCTGGCTTGCCAGGAGCCTTGTGTCAGTACTCGTTGTGGAAAATCCACTTGCGATCCCGGCATAGTTAGGCAAGGGATATTCAGGCCTCTGATTTCGAGGGGGACATGACGGTGAGCGGCCCGTCCAGATCCCGCATGACGCGTCGCCGGGATGCGGGCGGGTTCTCCTGGTGCTGGTAAACACCCGGCGTCGAAGTGCTGATAAACTTCCCGGAGGCCATCTGGCGTAGTGCCTTGATCTGCTCGGCCGCGGAACGTGAAACCGGCACGATGTAGCGCGCGGCTTGCATGAGAGTTATTCCCAACCGATGCGCTTTCCGGCAGCACTCTTTGATCTCCGCACCTGTCCAGCCTTCATCGCTCGGCAGCTCACCTGACACGTTGTACTTCTTGAGATAGATTCCCCAAATCGTCTCGCGCTCCTCGTCCGAGGGCAGGTCGAAGAAGAACGTCTCCAGAGTGAAGCGCCTGCGCAGCTCGAGCGGCAAGCTCGCAATCGAGTTACAGGTTGCAATGAACAGCATCCGCCCTTGCCAAACCGCGTCGATGGCCACCCATTTTGAGCACTGGGTGGCGGGGTTGATCGAGTAGAGTCCGATAGTGATTTCGCCTTCAAGGTGGCGGCAGATTGTGCCGGCTGTCAGACTCAGCCCCTGGCCGGTTTTCTTGTCGGTGGGACGGTAGTAGTAATGCCGGGCACTTTCCGGGTGCGGCCGGTTGGACTGGAGAGTGTAGGCCCGGCGGTTGCTGAAGAAGCGGAAGTAATCCGCGACCACACTCGCGGGCGCATTTAGACGAAGGTTCCGCATTCTCTCCTCCCTGAAGTGAGGTGGACAAGACCGCTACTTCATGTTGGTGGTGAAACGATAAAGGTTCCCTGCCACATGAACCGGCTGGTTGTGGCCACGAACTGGGTGTTCACTACGTTACACGGCGGGGATGAACGAGCGGACGGCTGGCCCTATTGCATCAAAGCACATTCCATGATACTGGGTGCAGAAATATTTGCTGAGGACGCCAGCCATCTTAAGGCGCCGTCAAATCTTCCAAGGTTCTCCAAATTCATTATCGCCATCTTTTGGAATAAACGGCGCGAGTCCTGCGCCAGGGTAGAAGGTAACTTCTCCAAATAAGATGCCTTGAGGTGGCGAGTATAAATCCACCCGAGCAAAGTCGAAATGGGCGCCAATTTTCTCAGCCAGATCGATCATTTCACCCAGGTTCGCTGGCTTGGAAACAGGTTCTGATACTGGGGGATGTTTATACCTCGCACGAAGAAGATTCCATTCACGATCATATAAGTTTTCTTCGTGCCCCCTGAATCGTTTGCAATCAAGCTCGATGAATTGGACACGCCCGTGATAGACAGAGAATTTGTAGTCTTCCGGAACGTCACCGTCTGGCATTTCCACCATGCGCTCAACCAGCACCTTAGGGGGAATTCCTAAATAGCCCCATTCTCGAAACCTGCGCCCATGCGAGAATCCAAGTTGCTGGCGCATAGATGCTACAATTTCGTCCCTCTTGATGTCTTGTGCTGTGCGGATGAATACATTTCCGCCACAACTATGATTGACCTTGATCACGTAGGGCGGCTTGAGACTATCAAAGGGAATATCTTCTGGATTGTTCCCTGCCCATAAGGTTTCTATGATGTGTTGCTCGCCGATAAGTTTTGCGATTTCCGCCTTAACCGCAATTTTATCGGCAAAGATAGGGAATAGTGGGTTATGCTGGTACAGTTTTCGCCAGGCAATTTTTTCATTAAATGTCCTTGGATGCCTAAGATTGGGCAGTCTTCGAAAGGTGGCAAAATACATCAGGTTAACGGCCGCGTAGTCTGGAAGCGTGTCAAGAACTGATTGGTAGACTTTTCCCACAATATTTCTGATTATGGCTGGCATTCTTTTGCTTTCCATATAAAGTCGGCGCGCTGGTATTTGATTTTATCTTATCTAGGTTAAGAGTAAATTGGCACTCATATCATACATCGAACCACCAGGTATACTTGGTTTTGTTGATGAGCACGTTGACCAAGTCCGCCGTCTCCCCAGCCCGAATCTTGCGGTGCAGATAGCGAACCCGATACGGCCCCGTTAGCGCGAAGGGAAAGTGGCCAGTCTTCTCCCGCCTTGCGGGATGATGAAGCCTGCTACGCGAAACGATGTTCTCCATTAGCGAGGTGCGCCTGCGAGCGTTGAGGTCATGATTTCAGTGGCTGCCCGCAGCTTGGGCACATCGCCCTCCGTCGTGCGGCCAATATCGCCGTACTTGAAGCTGCCTCCACTGGCCCACTCAACCACTTCACCGATAGGTTGCTTCTTGGCTGTGGCAACACGGCGTGCCGCTGTCAGGAACTCGTTGCGGAGTTGGTTAAACCCCGAATTTCCGCCGACCCGTTACCATTGTTGGGTGCAGGCGAAGAGGGCGTCGCACAGGGGGTTGATTTGGCAACCCCGTTCCCGCCAGAAACCCTGGTACCATCCCCAGGGGGCGGAGTCTCACCTGGCGAGTTCGACGGAGCGCTGCCAAGAGTTGTCTCCGTAGGAGAACCAGCTTCAGTTGGTTGGGTGGAAGATGATCCATTCACCGTTGCCGGATAGAACTCAGCCGCGACCTCCGGTGCCTGCTCTTGCTCGTCCTCTACCACCTCCAAGACCTTGCCACCTGAGCCGAGCAGCTTTCGTGTTTCCGCAAACAGCCGGGCGTTCTCCGTCAGGTTGGCGATGAGTTTCCGCATGTCGTCGCCTTCCACTTCCAGGCTCAGCGCCCAGATGGATGAAGTCTTCTTCCTCTTCTCCTTGCGGTCGAAGTACGTGGCCTCCTCCGGGCGAACAGTCAGCTTGGCCGTAATACCGGCCAGACGACCACCCGTGAAGGTCTGGATCTCCTGCAAGGCAGAGTGGATCTGGCGAGTGGAGCGGTAAGAGCATGTGTGGATGCGGCAGACACTCCCCAGGCGCGGGAAGTCAGCCAACACAAAGCGCAGATCGCCACCCGGTTTGCACTGCCCGCCGACAAGCTCCGGGCATCCGCTGCCGCAGGTCGTCCATGGCTGGCCGCCAGGCTTTTCAGCCGTGCGCCGGGTAGCAGTGATGCCGTCACCCCAGCACTTCCGTTCGGTGGCCGTCCACCAGGCGTAGGAACTGGGAAAGACGTTCTCGATGTTATCGTCGATTAGCATGATGTGGAGTTCGCGACACTGCTCGCCATAATGCCGGGTCAGTTCCGGATCGGCTTCCCACTCAACCCGGTTGGCAGACTTCATCTTGCGCGGGAAGACGAAGTGGTCGAGCTTGGTGGGATGGTTGCGATCTCCGTTGGGCGGTAGCCCGATAGAGACCCTGGTGGATACGGACAGCCGTTGGACAACACGGCGGTCTTGGTCATGCGTGACACCAATGATCATATGTACTCCTCCTTTTCAAGTATGGGGTTCTGTCAAAAACTTCTCTTCTTTAAAGCGATAATCTG
>JBAVYG010000132.1:0-3701 GCA_049698675.1 Terriglobia bacterium | reverse complement strand
GGCGGAGCGTGCGCTAATTGCCGTCGTCCCGGAAGAAAAGGAATTCCCCTACACGATTCGCGTGGTTTCGGACATCCTCGAATCCAATGGGTCTTCCTCGATGGCGACGGTGTGCGGCGGGACCCTGGCGCTGATGGATGCGGGCGTGCCCATCAAGGCGCCCTTGGCGGGAATTGCCATGGGGCTGGTCAAGGAAGGCGAGAAATACGCCATCCTGACGGACATCGCCGGAAACGAGGACCATTACGGCGACATGGACTTCAAGGTGGCGGGCAGCCAAGCGGGCATTACCGCCCTGCAAATGGACATCAAGATCTCCGGCATCACCCCGCAGATCATGTCGGAGGCGCTTGGCCAGGCGAAGGCGGCCCGCCTGCACGTGCTGGGAAAAATGCTGGAGACGCTCTCCGAGCCCCGTAAGCAGATCTCCGAATTTGCTCCCCACATCTACACCCTGCAAATCAACCGTCAGAAGATCGGCGAACTTATCGGGCCGGGGGGCAAGGTGATTCGCGGCATTATCGAGCAGACCGGCGTGAAGATCGATGTGGAGGATGACGGCAAGGTCAACGTGGCCGCCACCGACGAAACTGCCGCCCACAAGGCCCTCAAGATGATCAAGGACCTTCTGGCCGAGGCCGAGTTGGGCAAGACCTACCTCGGGAAGGTAGTCCGGCTGGCGGACTTTGGCGCTTTCGTTGAGATTTTCCCCGGCACGGACGGATTGCTGCATATCAGTGAAGTCGCTGAGCACCGGATCCGGGACATTCGCGATGAACTCAAGGAGGGGGACCAGTTGTTGGTTAAAGTGATTGCCATCGAGGGCAACAAGATCCGGCTGAGCCGCAAGGCGGTCCTCCGCGATCAGAAAGCCAAGGCTGCTCCGAAGCAAGACCCGACCGCTCACCACGAGCCGCAGGAAAAGAAATAAGCCTCTTGTCCGTGGTCCGTTGTCCCGCCGCGGCGGGTCAGTCGAAAGACGCGCTAGGAGCAATACTGTTCACTTAAGCTTTTTGGGGGAGGTAGTTCACTGTGCGGCTCTAGAACCCCCTCACCCCCCTGCTGGGTCTTTACCAATATCTTCGGCTGGAGACAGGGGACAGAAGTCAGAAGCTTAGCCCTCTCCCTTGGGGAGAGGGTGGCGAGCGTAGCGAGCCAGGTGAGGGGTTACCTGGTTATGTCGGCCCATCTGATCCCTCCCCGCCGTGCAAGTGACCCCTCACCCGGCCCGCGCCGGCTGGTGAAAGCGCCGGTCGCGGTCCACCCTCTCCCCTTGGGAGAGGGCAAAGACCGAATTCTGTCCCTTTCTTCTGGGGAAAGAGGCAGAAGACAGAGGTGGGACCGCTGTGTCCAGCGAGAGATGTGGGACGCGCTCAGCACCCCCCTGAGGGGAGGGTGGTCCCGCCCCGCTCTGCGTGCGTAGAAACTTGTAACACCCTTGTAGCCTTGGTTCTTCAATCCCCTGTGGCGGAGCAGGGATTCCCGGAGGTGGCATCATGGGTTATCTGGACAAGCTCGATCTCGACAAGAAGCTCGAGTCCAAGGAGGAGTACGCGGAGCTTTTGGAAGAGTACCAGTTGAGGCTGTTGAAGCTGCAGCGCAAGATTATTGAAAAAGGAATTCCGGTCTGTGTCACTTACGAAGGAGAAGACGCGGCCGGGAAGGGAGGCAATATCAAGCGCTTGACCGAGGCCCTGGACCCACGCGGCTACGAGGTTTACCCTATCGGCCCACCCTCCGAGGAGGACAAGGCCCACCACTGGCTGCGTCGCTTTTGGCTCCGGCTACCGCCCCGCGGCCGCATCGGGATTTTCGATCGCACTTGGTATGGCCGGGTTTTGGTCGAGCGCGTCGAGAAGTTTGCCAAGAAGGAGGAATGGCAGCGCGCTTACCGGGAGATCAATGAATTCGAGCGGACCCAGGTGGATAACGGCATGGTCCTGGTGAAGTTCTGGATTCACATTTCCAAGAAGGAACAACTCGACCGCTTCAAGAAGCGCGAGAAAGATCCTTGGAAGAATTATAAGCTGACCCAAGAGGATTGGCGCAACCGCGAAAAGTGGGATCAGTACATTGAAGCGCTGGAAGACATGTTCGCGAAAACGGACACGGACTACGCTCCCTGGACCATCATTGAGGGTAACTGGAAGTGGTGGGCGCGCGTCAAGGCGCTGAAAACCGTCGTCAATAAGATCGAAGCGCGACTGTGAACGCGAAGGCGAACGCTCTAGCGGCGAACACGCTGGGACCATTCCTGGGTGTCATTCCGAGCGCAACGAGGAATCTCGCTCTGGACTTGGGACTCGGTGGAACAAAGAACAGGGCGAGATTCCTCGTTGCGCTCGGAATGACACCGTGACAGGCAGCTTATGTTATTATCCACGGCTTGAGTGAATCGGCGATGAGTCTGGATACGGCGCGCAGGGTTCTGGAAATCGAGGCGAAGACCTTGAGCGAGCTGGTGGAGCGCCTCGATCAGAGCTTTGTGCGGGCGGTGGAAATCCTCTATGCCTGTCGGGGGAGGGTTGTGGTCACCGGCATGGGGAAGTCCGGCCTGATTGGCCAGAAGATTTCCGCCACGCTTTCGAGTACCGGCACACCCTCGTTCTTCTTGCATCCCTCGGAAGCCTTGCACGGTGACCTTGGACGTCTGGTCCGCCACGACGTGCTGGTGGCGCTGTGCTACAGCGGTGAGACCGTGGAACTGCTGCGGCTGCTCGAAACCGTCAAACGTTTGGCTATCCCGCTGATCTCACTGACGGGCAATCTGACTTCGACACTGGCGCAGGCAAGCGAGGCGGTGATCGACGTGGGAATTCGGCAGGAAGCGTGCCCGCTGGGACTGGCGCCCACCGCCTCGACCACCGCCATGCTGGCTATGGGTGATGCGCTGGCCATGGCGCTGCTCGAGAAACGGGGTTTCGATGAAGCCGACTACGCCGCACTCCACCCGGGCGGTGACCTCGGAGTTAAGCTGCGCCGCGTCGAGAGCGTTATGCACACGGGCGATCAACTTCCCCGCGTAGGCCCCCACACCCCCATGCCGGACGTGATCTATGAAATGAGCAAGAAGGGTTTGGGGCATACCGCGGTCACCGGCGAATCTGACCGCTTGTTGGGAATCATCTCGGATGGCGACCTGCGACGATTGTTTCAGCGGGAAGGGAATCGAGCTCTGGATTTGAAAGCCGAGGACGCCATGACACGAAATCCAGTGACTATTGGCCGGGAAGAGTTGGCCACCAAAGCCCTGAATCTCATGGAGACTCGGAAAATTACCTCCCTCCTCGTCGTGGACGCCCAAGGCAAGCTGGAGGGCGTAGTCCATATCCACGACCTCTGGACAACACAAATGTTTTGAGGACGAACATGCCTTTGAAAATCCTCTCAACGGAGAGAGCAAAGGAGGAATGCAATGGGTGGAACGATACGAGCGCGCGTGAGAGGAGGGGTTCTGGAGCCCCTCGAAAGAACCGACCTGCCGGAGGGAAAGGAAGTCTTGATTACCGTCATTGGCGTCGCGGAAGACCTGGACGACGAGGCTTTTCTTCGCTCTGCGGGAAGTTGGAAAGGCCTCATTGATGCCGAGAAGTTTATCCGCGACGTTTACGAGGACCGCTTACTCAACACCGGTTCTGTCAAAAGTTCTATGAAAGAGCCATGAGAGGCGAGCAGGGCAAGAGGCGGGAGGGCACCGCGGG
>JBAVYG010000131.1:0-2783 GCA_049698675.1 Terriglobia bacterium | reverse complement strand
GCCAATGGCCTCATATTTGCCGGGGTCGGTGCAGGAGCAGGGATCACCCCTCCGCTTATTACCTTCATTATGCTGCACGGCGGCTGGCGGCTTTCTTTTTGGGTGAGCGCGCTTTTGGGGTTAGTCGTCGGATCGGTGTGGTTCTGGCTGGCGAGAGACAATCCCGAGGAGCACCCTTGGATGAGCGCCAGAGAGATGGAAGTCATTCGCTCCGGTTTGCCCAATTCCAGCGACAGGGCGAAGGGAATACTTCCGTGGGGAAGAATTCTGGCGAGCAAAGACTTCCTGTTGGTTACCTACAGTTATTTCTGTTATGGCTACGTCGCCTACATCTTCTTCGCGTGGTTTTTTATCTACCTCTCGACCGTGAGGGGGCTGAACTTGCGTGAGAGCTCATTCTTCGCAATGCTTCCGTTCATCGCCATGGCGGTTTGTTCACCGGCGGGAGGAGTCCTGAGCGATTGGGTTACGCGCCGCTACGGCAAGCGTTGGGGAAGATGCGGCGTTGCGGTAGTTGGAATAGGTCTGGCCGCGGTGTTTGTTGCATCCGGGTCTGCGGTCAGCAGTCCAAGGCTGGCGAGTATTGTTCTGGCAGGGGGAGCCGGAGCGCTTTATTTATCACAGAGCACGTTCTGGTCGGTTACCGCCGATATCGCGGGCGAGTCTGCCGGTTCTGTATCCGGGGTCATGAACATGGGAGCACAGATCGGCAGCACGGTTACTGCCACGCTCACACCCTTGATCGCTTCACGCTTTGGCTGGGGAGCCTCGTTCGGAGTGGCAGCGTTTTTGTGTGGGACAGGCGCGTTGGCTTGGTTGCGGGTTGATCCAAGCCGTCAGCTCACCCAAGAAGAATGAGGAAATTGAGAGGCAGCAAAATCTATCCGCGGCATTACAACAACGGAATGGGAACAGAACAGTAGTCCAATTGAGAGCTTCACTTATCTTTCCTAAGAAACTCGAGCAGTTCACCGTTAACCTGCTCTGCGTGTGTCCAAGTTATGCAGTGCGGCCCATCCTTTACCACCAACAGGCGGGCTCCCTTGATCAGCTTGGCGGTCCGGAGTCCCGAAGCAGTGATGGGCAGAATCCGGTCCGCATCGCCGTGAATGACCAGCGTGGGCACGTCCACGCGAGTCAGGTCGTTGCGGAAGTCCTCATGCCATGTTGGTACGCAAGCGAGACTGGCCGTGGCCGAGGCCCCGGCTGAGACGTTCCAGCTAGCCTGGACGGCTTGTTCGCTGACACGCTTGCCCAGCAGGAGGTCCGTGTTGTAGAAATTCTTAAAAAACTCGGTGAAGAACGCGTAACGGTCTGCGCCGACGGCTTTCTGGATCCCCTCGAAGACGCTGCCGTCCACGCCCTCCGGGTTGTCCGGCGTTTTCAGGAGGAAGGGCGGCACCGCCGAGATGAATACCGCCTTGCTCACGCCCTTCGATCCGTACTTCCCTAAGTAGCGCGCCACTTCGCCGCCACCCATAGAGAAACCGACCAGCGCGAAATCACGCAATTCGAGCTGCCTCACGAGTTTGTGCAGGTCCTCGGCGAAGGTGTCGTAGTTGTAACCCGTTGTTGGCTGGCTGGACCTGCCGAATCCCCTGCGGTCGTATGTGATGACACGGTGACCCGCATCCAGCAGGGCCGCGACCTGCTTCTCCCAGGAAGCACCGCTCAGCGGATATCCGTGGATAAGGACAACCGGCTTACCCGAGCCGTGGTCCTCATAGTAAAGATCGATGTTGCCGGAGTTTTCCTTCCCGACCGTAATGTATGGCATTGAGATTGTCCTTTTCGCGGTTGTGTGCGCGTTTACGTTGATGATGTTTAGATATCTCTGGGTCCTTTAGAGGCTCAGAGGCTACGCCGATTTCCGTTAAGAACCATGTCCGGCGCTCAGTCTGACCAATCCAGTGCTCAATCATGCTGGCAGTAGCGACATCGTTGTGCTGATCGCAGACCTGATGGGTGGAGGGAAAGGACCGTGTCAACTGCTGGCTGTCAGCACAAAGGTCCGCCTGCATGTCCTTCGGAGCGACGCGTCAAAGACCCCCGGCCCAGGGTTCACTCCTCCAGTTTTTGGGCCAAGTAACTTGCCAAGCCGAGTTCCTTGATGAGGCCTAGTTGGGTTTCGAGGTAGTCGGCGTGTCGTTCTTCATCGTGCAAATTCGACAGCAGCAGATCAGCGGTCCCCCGGTCGCCGGCGCTGGTGCAGGTAGCGATTCCTTGGTTGTAGCTGACGATGGCCGTCTGCTCACCATTCAGATCGATCGTGAATTGGTCCTGGACGTCCTTGCCCGCTTCGATTTTCGCCAACGACTGCACGTTGGGCGCGCCTTCCAGGAAAAGAATGCGCTCAATCAACTTCTCGGCATGCTTCATCTCTTCGATGGCGCGCTTTTGCGTGAAACTACCGAGTGATTTGTAGCCCCAGTTATCACACATCTCGGCGTGGAGGATGTATTGAACCACGGCGCCCAATTCTTCAGTCAGCGCCCCGGCAAGAACTTCGAGTACCTTGGGTTTACCCTTCATATTTTGTTGACTCCTTGGGATACGTGATGGCCTATGCAGAGCAACAGACTACAAGTCCCTCATGCATTGCCAGATTTGTCATACACCACCTCCTGGGGCAAGTCTTGGCGTTTTCCCAAGAGACGGCGTAGGGTACGACAGTTTACACTTTGGCAAAGAGCTTCAGGTCCTTTTGCGAGGGCCTTGATTCCACCACCTTTCAATGCTCATGTCAAGAGTTCGTGAAAGCGCATGTCAAAGCTCTTTAGAAA
>JBAVYG010000130.1:0-1664 GCA_049698675.1 Terriglobia bacterium | reverse complement strand
ATCCCAAACTCAGTCAGATATTCGATAAAACCGTGGCTGGACTGATGGCCAATACCGCATGTTTTTTCGCGGAGAGGTACTATAGGAACTCCCTCGTGGATGACCTAGTATTCCTAGCGGCTCACACCATACTGCAAGCATCTAAGCTCGACGAAAAGAGAATCAAGGGGCTCGAAATCATCACCTGTACCGATAACAGGATAAGGCGTCTACCAGAGGACAGGATCGCGAATCTCACCGCCCGATCTGAGGCCTTAGACGCAAAGATTCAAGCGGGACTACTTGGGCAGCCCTAGCACATCCGTTGCCCTTATTCTTTCAAACTGTACCACTGCCCTTTGCCCCCATGTCCACAACGTAAATCTCAATCGCTCTGCCGTCCTCACCATGAAGCAGGTAGCGCAGACCTGTTTTTCAAGGTCTGCGGCTCTTCTCACGGACCGCAACCAAGGGCCGCGGATTGCCCGTGGTCGTTCCGATGCGGAGGTCAGGGACGGGGGCTTACCTGAACGGTATGTCCACTTCGGCATAACTGCCGGGAGTCGCTGCATTCACAGCGGCTACAACCCTTTCAACGTAGCGGCGCAAAGTGGGCCATTGCTGATTGCCGATAACCACGAACGCGATTTTCCGGCCTTTCAGGTCCTGCTGGTAGCGCATGTTTTTGTCAGTCGTCACCAAAAGCTCGAAGCCGGCCGCCTCCGCAGCCGCTATCAGTTCGCCGTTAAGCAGCCGGTCCCATCCTCGTTCGATGGCTTCAACCACCACATGGCCCTTGAGCGCATACCGGAGCGGGGCTGGAGTACCGTTATCAAAGAGTATGAGCATCGATCCTTGGGGCAGGGGGCTGCACCGGTAGCGCGTCAAGGCTTCGCGCCGCAAATTCGATCACGGCAACCACCTGTTCATGGGACAAATGAAACCAATCCATGATCTCGTTGATCGAGGCTCCTGCTTCCAGGTTGTCAAAGACAACTGAAACCGGCGTCCGTGTATCCCGGAATACCCACGCGCCGCTACGCTTGCCGGGGATACTCTCGACGGCGGGGCATTGTGACCAATCGAGTGTTGCCATATTCCTACCCTCTCATCGTTATTTTATACCACAGTTGGGCGGTAGCGTCACGTGCGGGCAGGGAGGCGTAAGGCATGATTCACAACAAGAGGGGGGGCTTCTTATCTGCCGTGCAATCGCGGGGTTGGCCGATGCACCAGACCAGCTTCAACCCCGATTTTGAGTGGCGTCCAAAAAGTGTGCTCACGGTCAGAAAAAATGTAAGGAGTGCGCAAAGATAGAAAAGGACCGAGTGCATTTTCATTTGCACTCAGCCCCTTGATCCTTTGGGTGACAACTGCACCCCGCGAAGGTCATATTAGCTGGCGGGGACGACGGGAATCGAACCCGCGACCTCATGCGTGACAGGCATGCGTTCTAACCAGCTGAACTACGTCCCCGGCGGAATTGATTCATTGGCTCATCGGGTCATTGATTCATTGCAAGACCAGATTCGCCAACCGCAGAGCTTGATCGCGTGCTTTCCCTCCTGTCGAGGTCGTTCAATGGCACAATGACTCAATGAACCAATGACTCGATTCCTCTGGTGGGCGGTATCCGGCTCGAACGGATGACCTTCTGCTTGTAAGGCAGACGCTCTAGCCAACTG
>JBAVYG010000129.1:0-4004 GCA_049698675.1 Terriglobia bacterium | reverse complement strand
CGCCAAATGGCGGCGTAAAGCCGCCTCTACATCAAATTGACCCACTACCCGGGCTTTAGCCCGGCAGATGCTACAACGAAAAAGGACACCACCCTCGGATGTAGCGCGGGCGTCTCGCCCGCTGTGGCGCGGGCATCCTGCCTGCGCCCTCCCCTGCCATGGTGAAAAATCCGCGCTAAGGCTTCCTGGGTGCGGGAGCGGGACGCTCCCACCACGGCGGGCGAGACGCCCGCGCTACTGGCGAAAGGGAAAATCAAGCCTGAACTGCAGCAAGCTCCGGGTGCGTGGCGCTGCGTGTTGTCTTGACACAAGCGAAGGGAAGAAACGCCGGGTCGCGAGCCCCTACTGAAGCGGGGTGCCGCCGTTTCTCCACCGGAATCTCCAGCAAATACTTCCCGTGGCTGGCAAAAATCAACTTCGATTCAGGAAATGCTTTCAGCACTTGAGTGACGCCAAAATTGTCCACTTCCGAATCGATAAACACGAAGGAAGCGTTCGGAAAGGATTCATGGCGGTAGCATGTGACGTGCTGCACCCCCTCGGTCCGCCGCAAGAAATTGAAGAGGTAGTCTATATCGGCTTCCGCTGATTCAACCACGCCCATCAGGGAGAACCCCGCCGGCCGGGCCGTCATCGCCAGCGTGGTGATCTTCAGGTTCTTTCGACGGAAAATGTTCATCACGCGGCAGACTGATATCATGTCGTTATTCGTTTCAAGAGTCAGCAGCCACTGCATAACCTGCTCCTGTCAAGACGCTAAACCGCCCACAGATCGTCGAGCGCTTCCTCTTCCACCAGGACGCGCGGAGGCTCCACCACCATTTCCGCCAGGGATGCTCCGGGCGGCACGATAGGATAAACGTTCTCTGCCGGATCAACCCAGAAGTCGATCAAGCGCGGCTCGCGATCGCTCAAGAAATCCTGCACCGCATCCGCCACGTCGGTGCGGTGCTCGACCCGCGCGCCACGAATTCCATAAGCTTCGGCCAACTTTACGAAGTCGGGGGCGAAGTCCAAGTCAATGTCGCAGTAACGTTTCTCAAAAAAGATCTCCTGCCACTGGCGGACCATCCCCAGGGCGCGATTGTTGATGATGGCGATCTTGACCGGAACACGGTACTGCACCACGGTGGCGAGGTCGTTGAGGGTCATCTGGAATCCGCCGTCGCCCACGATGGCGATCACCTGTCGATCGGGAAATGCCATTTGCGCGCCCATGGCCGCCGGGAAGCCATAGCCCATCGAACCGAGCCCGCTGGAAGAGAGCCAAGCGCGCGGGCGGGTGAAATTCCAGAATTGGGCGCCCCACATCTGGTGCTGGCCCACGTCCACCGCGACGATGGCATCCTCGCTGGCATATTGCGAGAGCGTCTCGATCACGAATTGAGGTTTGACGTTGTTGGCGTACTTATCGTAGGTCAGCGGGTGCTCGGAACGCCAGGCTTCAATTCGCTGGAGCCACTGCTGCATTTCAGTCGGAGGTGTTGCGTTCCTGTGCTGCAGGGCGGCAAGCAGGGCGCGCAATGTCTCCTTGGCGTCGCCCACCAGAGCCAAATCAACCCGCACGTTCTTGTTGACTTCGGACGGGTCCACATCCAGGTGGATCTTCTTGGCGTTGGGCGCAAAACCGTTCAGGCGGCACGTGACACGGTCGTCAAACCGCGCGCCGACCGCGATGAGCAAGTCGCACTGGCAGATTGCCATGTTGGTGGCATAAGCGCCGTGCATCCCCAACATGCCCAGCGAGAGTGGGTGACGCGAGGGAAAGCACCCCAGACCCATCAGCGTGGTGGTGAGTGGAATATGTGTCAAATCGGCAAGCTCGCGCAATTCATCGGAAGCGTCTGCCGTGATCACACCACCACCCGCATAAAGCACCGCCTTTCTGCTTTCCAGGATCATATCGGCGGCGCGCTCGACGTCGTCGTCCGTCCACTCGCGCGCGCGCTCTGGAAGTTCGGAGCCGACCGCGGAGGGGTAACTGGGCTCGGCATTTTCCATGAGCACGCTCTTGGGGAGATCAACCAACACCGGTCCCGGACGTCCCGATACAGCGGCTTTGAAGGCTTTCTGAATCACGGAAGGGATCTCGGCCGCGGACCGCACCAGGAACGATTGCTTGGTGCTGGGAAGGCTGATGCCGATCGTATCGGCCTCCTGGAAGGCGTCCTTGCCCATCAGCGACAACGGCACCTGGCCAGTCAACGCCACCACCGGAATGGAATCCATCATCGCGGATGTCAGGCCAGTGATTAGATTCGTGGCGCCAGGCCCGGACGTCCCGAGACAGACGCCGGGCTTACCGGTCACCCGCGCGTAGCCGTCCGCAGCAAAGGCCGCAGCCTGCTCATGGCGGACCAAGAGGTGCCGAATGCCGGCGCTGTAAAGGGCGTCGTAAAGAGGTAACACCGCGCCGCCGGGGAGCCCGAAAAACACCTCCACCTTCTGACGGCTGAGGCTTTCCAGTAAGAGTTCCGAACCCGAGTAAAGTTTTCCCATCTTCTCTCTCGCTCCCACAGCGGCGGGGCGTTCACTACCGACCAGTCGGTAGGTAGATTACCATCCCTACTTGCCGCCGTCAATCTTTATTTCGGCTGATCTTTAAGCCGTGGTGAGGTTAGATCTTTCTGTGGGTACGCCGCGCAGCACTTTGGCCGGCGGCGCCGTAAGGATGAGACGGATAACGTTCCTGGTTAAGAGCGAACCATTCATTGTCTTAGTCCCCCCTCCGACCGAGAACTCACGGTCTCTTGGGGGTACCACTAAAACCGCAACTGCTGCTTCGTTCGACTGAGGATAGTCGAAATTCTTGGTCATGTGCAATTTGAATTTACTTATTATTCCCATAAAATTAATCTATTAAACTTTTCTGCGGTGTTTGATTCGGTGAATCTGCAACGGACATGATTCGCAAATGACGCCAGCACCAGGGGATCAGCCGCGATGTTGTTTGGCGACTGACCACTGACAACGGACCACGGACAACGCTCACCGCAACAGTTCTTCCAGTCGCACGGCCTGGTCTGTCTTCTCGTCGCGGTACTTGATGATGACCGGAGTGTAGAGGGAAAGTCCCAGCTCTTTTCCATGTCCTTTGGTGACGGCGCGGGCGCCTGGGACGACCACCGCACCCGGAGGAATCATAAGCGGCTTTTCGCCCTCCCGGCGATAGACGGCGTCCCGCACCAAATCGTACACGGGGGTCGAGCCGGTCAAAATCGTCCCAGCAGCCAAAACGGTTCCCTTACCGACGATCGTCCCCTCGTAAACTCCGCAGTTGCCGCCCACTAGGACGTCGTCTTCCACGATCACGGGCATGGCGCCAATCGGCTCCAGCACGCCGCCAATCTGCGCCGCCGCGCTGAGGTGAACGTGTTTGCCCACCTGAGCGCACGACCCCACCAGCGCGTGGGAATCAATCATGGCGCCATCGTCCACATAGGCTCCTACGTTCACATACATGGGCGGCATACACGTCACGTTCTTGCCGATGTAACAGCCGTCGCGAATGGACGAGCCGCCAGGAACAATGCGGATGTTCTGGTCGCGCGGAAGTTGCTTTAGGGGGAAAGTGTGCTTGTCACGGAATTGGTAGGGGAGCCCTTCGGGCTCCCGTCGGAGATTGGCCAATCTAAGCGAGGGGAGCCCTTCGGGCTCCCGTCGGATTTCGTCTGTGATGCCAGATAGCGGGAGCGCGGAGCGCTCCCCTACCTCAAGGTGCATCTCCACCACGCGCCCAATTCGGAACCCCAGCAAAATTCCCTTCTTCACCCAGGTATTCACTTTCCAACCAGTCAGCGAAACCGGATCAGGCTCCGCCGCGCGAATGCGACCTTCATTCAGCGCCTGCTTGAATTCGTCGAACGCGCGGAAGTATTCGTCCCCGTATTGGTCGGTGTGGCGTGCGTAGAGTTGTTCGATGGTGATTTGAAGATTTGGCAAATTCTGCTCCCTTGAACCCGTTGGTTTGAATGACGACAACCGGCACACTCGCCTCCAAATAC
>JBAVYG010000128.1:0-8168 GCA_049698675.1 Terriglobia bacterium | reverse complement strand
CGCAAGCCCTGGGGGAGGGAGCCCTCACCCCGCCTTCGGCACCCCTCTCCAGCCCGAGCGGGAGAGGGGACGGGGGGGAGGGAGGGCTCGCTGACCCACGGCTTGCGCCGTGGGCTACATTCTTTCGCCCGCTCCGCGGGCTGAATTATTCGACGAACTTCTGACTCAGGACACTAGGTGGGAAATGGAACGTGGGAGATAATACGTGGGGACACACTTCCATCCCCACATGGCACTTCACGAAACGGAGGTTTGCATGCTTCTCAAAGATCAAGTGGCGCTCATTACCGGCGCATCAAGCGGCATTGGCCGCGCCACGGCAGAAGCCATGGCGCGGCAGGGGGCGCGAGTCGGAGTCAACTATTGCAAGAATCAAGTCGGGGCGGAACAGGCGGCGGAAACCATTCGCAAAGCAGGGAGCGAGGCGCTGGTCATCCGCGCTGACGTCACCCGCAATGCCGATGTCATCACCATGGTGGAAGCGGTGCGCAAAGAGTGGGGGCGAATCGATATCCTGGTGAATAACGCCGGAGATTTGCTGGCGCGGCGTACGCTTGCCGACATGAGCGAAGAATACTGGGACCAGATCATGGCGCTCAACCTGAAGAGCGCGTTCCTGTGCGTCAGAGCCGTGTGGGAGGGGATGGCGGCCCGGAAGACCGGATGCATCATCAACGTCAGCTCCATCGCCGCGAGGAATGGTGGGGGTCCGGGCGCCGCCGCCTATGCCGCGGCTAAAGGAGCACTCCTGACGTACACCAAGAGCCTTGCCAAGGAACTTGCGCCGCACGCCATCCGCGTGAACGGTATCGCGCCGGGTGTGATCGCCACGCCCTATCATGAGCGTTACAGCCCCGGTGAAGTCTTTCAGAGATTCATCGCATCAATTCCCTTAGGCCGCGCGGGTACGGCAGAGGAAATCGCGGACGTCATCGTGTTTCTAGCCTCACCCGCCGCCCGTTACATCATCGGCGAAACCATCGAAGTCAACGGCGGAATGCTGATGGACTGAGAAGAGCAGTTGATAGTCGATAGTCGACAGTCAAAAGCGTAAGAACCGAAGGGTGGGACGCACTCAGAAGCTAGGAGTCAGCAAAAAGAAACCGGCATTGGAAGTGAGGCTTGCTCTTCCCCAGCCCCTAGCCCCTATCCGCTGAGGAACTCATGGATGTCGATAAGCACCTTCTGAAACATCGCCGACGTGAGGCGTCCGGTTTGGGTATTCTGCTGGCTGGGATGGTAGGAGCAGAAGAGTCGCGGCAAGCCCCCCGGCAACGAGAAACTCGCGCCGTGGGCGAATTTGAGTGACGAGCGGCGCGGAAAATCCTCGCGCTGCGACGCCACCACCCGCACATAAGTCTCAAACGCGATCCTACCCAGGACGAGGACGGCGCGAACTCGAGTAAGCAGCCGCAGTTCCGCTTCGAGGTATGGCTGGCAATTCCGCGCCTCGGAGGGCAGCGGCTTGTTTTTTGGAGGCGCACACCGTAGCGAAGCCGTGATGTAGCAGTTCCGGAGCTCCAGACCGTCATCCCTGGAAACGGAAGTGGGCTGGTTCGCGAAGCCGGCCTCGTAAAGGCCACGATAGAGAAAGTCCCCCGAGCGGTCGCCCGTAAACATCCTTCCCGTGCGGTTGCCGCCGTGAGCGGCCGGTGCAAGGCCCAGGATGAGCAGTTCCGCGTTGGGATCGCCGAAGCTCGGATTCGGCTTTCCCCAGTATTCCCAATCCCGGTACATCCGACGCTTCTCTTTCGCTACCTTTCGGCAATACCGCACAAGGCGGGGACATCGGGTGCAAGCGATGATCTGTTTTTGGAGGTTTTCAAGTTGGCGCGTAGAATCCATTACATTCGCACCTCGTTTGATTCCTCGAGCACTCATTATGCTACGCCAGCTATCCCCGTCGACCAATGTCCCCCGGGGCGCGAATCCCTTTGCTGCGTACTACATCTAATTCCTTCTGAACACTCATAGCCGAAAATGGCTGTCCGTGATGTCAGGAGTTGGACGCGATGCTGACCCAATCGGCCCATTGAAAGCAAAGGGGTTACGCTACGACGTTCGCGAGACCCCCCGCTCACTGTCATGCTGAGTCCGCCGCGGCAGACGAAGCATCTCGCCCTGCTGTTTGTCGGCGGAAAAGTCCAGAGCGAGATTCTTCGCTTCGCTCAGAATGACAGCGAAGGACCCAGAATGACAGCATGGCAGACAGGTGCACGGATGTCACGCTAACCGGCCAAAGGATCTAAGGAGAGGAAAATGGGAGATATCAAGTATGTTCAGCAGGGCGACTGGCAGAATGTGGAATCGAGCGCCAAGCCGGTCTTGGTAGATTTCTGGGCGGAATGGTGCGCGCCCTGCCGCCTGCTGGCGCCGACGTTCGAGAAACTTGCTGCGACTTATGGTGACCAAATCAGTTTCGCCAAGGTCAATGTTGACGAACTCCCCGAGGTGGCCGGCCAGTATGGTATCCGTTCCATCCCTACTCTGTTGCTGCTGCACGAGGGGAAAGTCGTCGAAGAGCTTGTGGGCGCTCGACCCTACCACGACCTGGCGCGCCTATTGGACCGGCACCTGACTGCCACGGAAAAACTCCGGCCGCGCCTAGTTCGCCTGGCGAACTAATCAAGGATTCCCGACCTTGAGTAGCTCAACCCCTGCGTGTTTTGCTGCGGCGCGCAAGTTCTTGTCCAGAGTGGCGAGGGGCAGCCCTTCAACGAGAGCCAGATCTAAGTAAGCGGCATCGTAAGATGACGAATCGTCTCAAAACCGCCTCCCTTCCTCAATCAGCCGCCTCAGAGTGTAGCCTGCGGGCAAACGAGCGCCCTTCCTGGCCTGCCGAATATGCTCGACCACTTCCCGCGGGGCGCGCCTGGATCGCCGGCTCGCAGGCACCAGCATCGCAACCTTCTGCCCTCGCCGTGTGATCATGATCTCCTCGCCCTTGGACACTTGTTCCACCAGCGCTGAAAGTCCGTTCTTGGCCTGGAATAGTCCGACGCTGCGCATCGGCGCATACCTCTCTTCTAACAGGCTAGCCGACAGCCTAGATCATAGGCGGGTTGCAGTCAAGTCGCGCATCGCTGGTTAAAAGAGGCGCAGACCTTGGGAAGCAGGTCTCCGCTACTTGTTTCCGACAACGGTCGGCTCCTCTTCGACTCGATAAGTGCCGAAGGCTCTCTATTCTCGATCTCGTCGGCGCCGCGAAGGAAGCATGCACAACGGAGCGCACGGAGGCCCCAGCGAGAAACCCGTCCGCTCTACTCTGCGAGCTCCGTGGCCTCTGTGGTGAGAAGCTTGGTTCATAATCCCTGCACGGTTTCCGAGGGGTTGCCACGCCCCGAAAAAGGCTCTTGACAGGCTATGCTCAATATGATAGCCTAGCAGATGATGCCAGGACGTCCTGCCATGACCGTAGAGATCTCGCGGATGACCCTCCTATCCTGCTTCCCAGGCCGACAGTATGTCATTACAAGCCCTACCACGGCGACTGTAGTAAATCCAAAAAATGAACGAGCTATGCGGGAATGTTGTTGAAAACAAAGGACCGCTGTGGAAAACTTGCGACCTAAGCTGGAATCTTATAGAAAACAAAGGCACTTACGAGCATAAAGCCGGAATGTCATTGAAAATACACTGGTTATACGTTCCAGGGAGCTGGAGAGGGCCTTCACCTCTCCGACCAAGGAACCTGTCCCGACATTGTCGGGAGGCCGGCACCTGCCGGCCCCGCAGGGCGGGAGCGGGAGGGCCGAGCATTCCCCTACCTTTTCGGTTCCCACTTCACAAAGAATTCCTTGATGCTTTCGTAGCTCATGTGGCGGGCGTCAGCAAACTGGCCCTGGTCCATGGCATAGAGGAGATGGCCGCCGGGGTCAAGCACCGCCAGCGCAGGAATTCCGTGCTTGAGGGGCACGCGATACTTCTCGCCGATGTCCTGGTTCTTGTCGAACCGGCCCACATCAACTTTCACGACCTCGTAATTCGTCGCGATCAGAGCGGCCAATTCTTCCTTGTGCATCTGCGCATCCAAGGCACGGCAATCCCCGCACCAATTGGCGCCAAAAACCAGGATGAGGTTCTTGTGGGCTTTCGAGGCTTCAGCGATCGCTGTGGTGATCTGCTGATGTGCGTCCGCCTTCTCATCATAAGGCGGCTGGTCAGCGGCGATGGTCACGCCGGCCAGTAGGACAAGGGGCAGGAATCTCAGAAAATCTTTAGGGCGAAGCATAGTCTCTCCTTCGACCTCCATGATACGTCAAATCGGGACCTCTAGTCTCCCTGTTTGAGAGCGGGCCTGCCTAGTCGTGTATGGGGGACGCGCACGGGGGCGCCTGGTAGACGCCTGTTGTGGGCGGCCACAAGCCCCGCCCCTACATAAGACCCAAGGGTTGTGATAGCATCGCAAGGTAATGGGGGCTGCTTACATTCGGCGCCCTGGAGTGAAGACCTTGAACGAACCCTACGCCCGACAACCCGCTTCCAGGTTTCGTTTTGAGGAGATCCTCTACGAAAAAAAAGACGGAGTGGCTCGTGTGACGCTGAATCGCCCGGAGGTGTATAACGCCTTTTCCGCGCAAACCCTGCGGGAGATGGTCGAAGCCTTTCGCGACGCCTCCTGGGATGATTCCGTGGCGGTCGTGGTCTTGACCGGGGCCGGCGACAAGGCGTTCTGTTCCGGCAGCGACGCGAAGGAGTTTGCGCAGCAATTCCTGCGCCGCCCGCGAAATTTCTGGAAGTATCAAGGCTTGCTTCTGGAGGCCCTGGAGCTTTTCCGCCACGTCGGCAAGCCCACCGTAGCTCGCCTGAACGGCGTGGTGGCAGGCGCGGGCAACGACTGGAATCTGGCCGCCGACCTCGCCATCGCGGCCGACCACGTGCGTTTTATCCAGGTCGGCACGCGCGCGGGTCTGGTGGAAGCGTGGGGGACAACCCAGTGGCTTCCCTTGGTGGTAGGCGAGCGGCGGGCGCGCGAAATGCTCCTGAAAGGCGAGGAGGTCACTGCCGAGCAGGCCCTGAGTTGGGGCCTGGTGAACGAGGTGGTCCCTTACAAGCAACTGGACCGCGCCGTGAATGCGCTGGCGGCCAGGCTGGTCCAGAACCTGCCGGAGTGCGCGCGCTACGCTCGCCAACAACTGGGCTTCTGGAAGGACCTCGCGTGGGCAATGACAGCCGGGCACGCGCGCGATTGGTTGACGGTCCACTCCACGGCGTGGGAGCCTTACGAGGGCGTCCAGGCTTTTATCGACAAGCGGCCGACGGATTACAAGTCTATCCGCAGTCGCGCTGCCGCCGGAGGGTCCAGCGAATCCGTCTGGGGCGCGCCCACAAGAAAGTGCGAGAACTGCGGCGCCAAAGGAATACCGGAAGGGTTTGATTACTGCGGGAAGTGCGGCAGTAAGCTGCAATGAACTCGGCACGACGGCCGGCGGCACAGGGGACAAAGCGCCCCAAAATGGGGCAAGTGGAGGCCTCCGATGGTTGTGGTTCTTGAGGAACGGAATGTAGGCAGGGTCACGATTCTGGAGTGCGTTGGACGCCAGACGGCAGGAGAGGGAAAGCAGGCGCTCAACGACCGGATCCAGGCCCTTTTGGCGGAGGGCAGGATTCTCTTGCTCTTGGACCTTAGCCAAGTCAGTATCATTTACAGCCAGGATATCAGCGTTCTTGTGCGAGGCTTCATCTCAACCGGAAGGTCCGGAGGCAAGTTGAAACTGCTCAAGCTCTCGCCGCGGGTTCGCCAGGTTCTCGATGCCACGCGGCTGTTCAACGTGCTCGAGGCGTTCGATGACGAAGCGGCGGCGGTCGCCAGCTTTGACTGATGCCGCCGTTTCAGGCCGCCTTCGCCTTATCCCATCGAAAGCGCGCGCTGTCGTCTGCTGGCGCTTCCTTGCCTGGGGAGGAAACGGCCCGCCGGGGCTACCTCCATGCTTCACGGCCAATTGATTTCGCCTGCCGTGCGGAACGGGAAAAGCGCCAGAGCCTACCCAGGCGAGAGCGAGTTCTTCAGCGATCTCCTCAGAACTTGAGATCCCCGACGGCCCCGGGGGACAGGAGTTCTGTCTGGGCCGGGGCCGGCACCGGCACGACGAAGGAGCGAGGTTAGAAGTGGAACGCCAGTTCCGCCGTAAGGGTTCGCGGCGTCACGTAATGGGTTCCACTGAAGGTCGAAAGGAAGTTATAGAGCGCCTCCTTGTTGGCCAGGTTGACGACCGTGAGGCGCAGGCTCCACTTGTAACGATCGCCGTGGAACAGGTTGTCGTCGCCGACAGCCAGATCAAATAAACTGCGCGGGGCGATTCGCTGCGGGTTATGGTCGTCATTCTCCGTCCCGGGCGCCGGTACCTTTATGAGCGTGGACCCGAACTGCGACGCAAGGCAGGGGCTAGGCAGAGCTTGAAACGGGGTTGCGCCGACGCCGTTGCAGGTGAACCCGGCCTCGAACTCCTGATCGGCAGTCAGGGGCAAACCTGTGGCGGTGCTCACCAGGTTCACGGCTGGCTGGCCGTCTAGCGTAGTCGATGAAGGCGCGCAAGTTGCAGTCGACAGGTTGTAACACGGCGTCGAACCGGCAACCAGCCCGCTGTCGTATCTCCAGTTAAGCGCGAACCACGGCCCGCGCTTCCACGGCTGGTATTCAAGGTGTGTCGTCTGGTTTAGAAATTCGTCGTGGTCAATGCGGAAGACGCCGTTCGCGGCCGGGACGATGGGCAACCCGGCGACTTGCGGCAGGAAGAAGCGTGCGGCAACGCTGGACATCACCACGAATGCGGTGAAGCCGTGAAAGTTCGGCACGCTAGCGCGGAGGTCCCAGCCGGGGATCTTCGAGCGGCTCCATTCGATGGGGAAGTAGATGGGCGAGGCGCCCACAGTGCCGAAGTCGAAGGAGTTGTGGGTGTACTTCCAAACGTACTCGCCGTCCACAACAAGGTGGCGCCCGAAGGCTTGTTGCAGGCCGGCGTGGAATTCATTGCGCCAGCCCGGAAAGATCGGGCCCAGGTTACATGGGACACCAGGCGGCGGCACAAGGGTGGCAAGGAACGGGTACTCGCACCCCGTGCTGGCGATCACCAGATTCTCATTGAACGGAGTTTCCAAAGAACGCGCATAAGAAATGCGAAGCACCGTATTGCTCGGCTTGATGTTGTAGGCGATACCGAGCCGCGGCTCCAGTTGTTGGGTGCTCGCCAGGCCGTTATACATATCCCCGCGAACCCCAAGGTTAAAGGACCAATTCCCTTTGGTCATCTGATCCTCGACGTACAGCGCGAGCTCCTTCACGTCCGTGTGCCCGTGAAAGGGGAAGAGGCCTCCTCCGCGCGTCAAGTCGAAGGGCGCCAGGATTGCGCACGGAGTGCCGGGGAGGGGGTTGCCATTCGCATCCAGGCAGGAAGGCGTGATCGACGGAATGAGCGTTGGATCGACGATGCCGAGGCTGTCATTTTCCGTGAGCAATGTGTGTTCGAACGTGACTCCCGCTTTCAGGTTGTTGATACCCTTGACGTAGGTCACGTCCGACCGAAGGCCCATGTTGGCGAGCGTCCGGCCCTGACCGATGGTCTCGGACTGGAGGTCCGGAGCCAAATCCGCAAAAGGGTCGGCACTCGGGTAGTAGTTGTACCGATCTTGCCGCAAGAAGCCGCCAAACGTAAGCACTGCGGAGGAGCTGACCAGGCGCGTCCAGCTCGGCGCGACGTTAATGGTTCTAATTTGCGAGCGCTCATCCGTCGGGCCCAGAAGATCGCCCGTCACAGGGTTGACGAGACCCGGATGAAGTTGCTGGTCGAACGAATTGGGATTTTGAAACCAGGAGCGCGTGTAGCCCAGGTTGAGCTGGACCGAGTCGGCTTGTGTTAGCTTGTAGTCCACCCGATCGAACACGTTCTCTTCGTTGCCCTTATCGTGCATCACGGTGAACTCCGGCGGGTCTAGAAACCGCGAGGTGTCCAGTCCGTTGACAGCGATGAAATTCCCCCAATTCTGGCCCCCATAGCCAAGTTGGAAGGCGCCCGTGGACGAGCCAAAAGTGCCGTAGGACGCGGTCACGTCGCCATGAGGCGGCGTGACGCCCTGGCCAGAGCGTGTCGTTACCTTAATCAGCACGCTCGTCTTGTCCCCGAATTCGACGGGCGGCGCGCCGGGGACCACCTCCAATGACTGGATAGAGT
>JBAVYG010000127.1:0-2032 GCA_049698675.1 Terriglobia bacterium | reverse complement strand
CGCTGGCGCCAGGCGCGGCGGGGGGGTGGGGGGGTGGTGGCTCCGGGGTGGTAATCATTCACGGCGAACAGGCTTTTGTCGAGTACACAGCGGCGGCCGTCAACGCTGCCCACAAGCAAGGCATCGGGATGACCGTCAATTACGCGGCGCGCGGCGCACCCGTAGGACACTGACGAACATTTAACGTTCCCCCCGAAAGCGCAGCGATACTTCCGAGTCCCCCGCTATTTGTGTATTTAGACTCACCTTGCGACACGATCCCTGAACGTTTTCCAGTCCGCGCCACGATCCCTGAACAAGTTACGCCACGAACCCTGATCGGTCACAAGGCCTTGCGGGGTTTAAGCCCCATGGGTGCCCCCTTCTTGCGTTGCCGAAAGAGGCCCTCCAGCAATCATCCTGAAAACCAGAAACTGGAAATTAGAAATTGGCAGGCTTGTCTTCCAGTTTCCCATTTCTAATTTCCAGTTTCCAGTTTCCGCCTTCCCCCGCCTCTGCTGCAGAAACCCGCTCACCGCGCATCGGGCGTCATCCGCATCGGATTTCGTCAAAAGCCTTTGCGGCTGCCGCGAGGGTCAAAGTCACATCAGCCTCACTGTGGGCCGTGGAAACGAACGCGGCCTCGAACTGTGAAGGCGGGAAGTAGACACCACCTTCGAGGAGCGAGCGGAAGAAGCAAGCGAATTTGACGGTGTCTGATCTCTTGGCGGAGGCATAATCCGCCACCGGATCGCCGCTGAAAAAGCAAGTGAACATTGACCCCACACGGTTCACGGTGAGCGGCACCCCGGCCTTCGCAGCCGCAGCGGCCAAGCCTGAGGCAAGCTTTTCGGCGATCACCTCAAGCTGCTCGTAGGTACCCGGGCGGCGCAGAATTTCGAGCGTCTTGAGCCCCGCTGCGACAGCCAAGGGATTTCCGGAGAGCGTTCCAGCCTGGTAAACGGGGCCAGCCGGCGCCACCCAATCCATCAAGGAGGCTTTCCCTCCATAAGCTCCCACCGGCAGGCCTCCTCCGATGATTTTTCCAAGCGTGGTGAGGTCCGGCTGAATCCCATAGAGCTCCTGCGCGCCGCCGTAGGCCACGCGAAACCCCGTCATCACTTCATCAAGAATGAGCACAGTTCCCTGCTCTGCCGTCAGCTTACGGAGCCTCTCAAGGAATCCGGCTTGCGGTGCTATGCAGCCGGAGTTCCCCACTACAGGCTCAATAATGACTGCGGCGAGCTGATTGCGGTGAACTCGGAACGCCTCCTCAAGGGCTGCCGGATCATTGAAGGGCAGCGTGACGGTCAGCTCCGCCAGTGCCCGGGGAACGCCGGGGCTGTCCGGCAAGCCGAGGGTGGCAACTCCTGAACCTGCTTTCACCAGCAGGCTGTCCCCATGACCGTGGTAGCACCCTTCGAACTTCAGAATTTTGTCCCGGCCCGTCGCCGCGCGCGCCACCCGCAGGGCCGAAAGTGTGGCTTCTGTCCCCGAGTTCACCAGCCGGACAAGCTCGAGGGAAGGACAAGCCTCGCGAAGGCGCTCAGCAAGTTCAACCTCGGCCGCAGTGCAGGCCCCGAAGCTCGTTCCGGTCGCGATAACCCTGGCCAAGGCTTCCACCACTTCCGGGTGGCAATGGCCGAGAATCAAAGGCCCCCACGACAAGACATAGTCGATGTAGTTCCTGCCGTCCACGTCGGTGATGGAAGAGCCTTTGCCGCCTGCAATAAACACAGGGTCGCCTCCCACGGCGCGAAAGGCGCGAACGGGCGAGTTCACTCCCCCGGGCATCAGGCGCAAAGCCTTTTGAAAGAGTTCCTGGGATTTAGTGGGCATGAGATTTTTTCCAGCCTGAAGGGATATCCTCGCTTAGCAGGATGCTGAAAAACCCGCCTCGCCTGTCATTCCGAGGAGTCCCGATCTGATCGGGACGACGAGGAATCTCGCAAGGCCTGTGTCTCCAGAGAGAGATTCCTCGCGCAGTTTACCCCGAACGGGCAGGGCGAGATTCCTCGCTTCGCTCGGAATGACAGTGAAGGGCTCGGAATGA
>JBAVYG010000126.1:0-2356 GCA_049698675.1 Terriglobia bacterium | reverse complement strand
ACGTCTAGGACACTACCGATCTTCGCTACTCGTTCAGGCGCAAGACCTCATTGCGGCTATAATAGGAAATGCTGAAACGCGATGGCAACCGCAAACCTCACCCCCGCCTCGGAAGTGAAATACCTGAAGGGTGTGGGTCCAGTGCGAGCTGAGACTCTGGCCGCTCGAGGGATCCGCACCGTCGAAGACCTCCTTTACTATACTCCTTTCCGCTACGAAGACCGCACCCACATAACCCGCATCCGGGATCTCGTTCCCGGCCAGACCACGACTGTCCTTGGGGAGGTGCTGACCTGCGGCCTCATGAGGACTCGGAAGGGCGTCTACATTTACGACCTGGCGGCCAGAGATCCGAGCGGGATGATTCGCTGCATATGGTTCAATGCTGTTTATCTGGAAAAGGGCAAAGTCTTTCGGCAAGGGCAGCGCGTTTTCTTCTACGGGAAGGTGGAGCGCGACTTTTACGGCACTAACAATTTGCAGATCGTTCAGCCGCAGTTCGAAATCCTGCCCGAGGACGAACCGGACGGTGGCAATTCCATTGAGGTGGGGCGCGTTGTGCCAATCTACGAAGGCATGGCCAATCTTGGCACGCGGGCTATCCGACGGCTGATCTGGACCGCGCTGGCTTCCCTGGGGGATAACCTGCCTGATCGGCTTCCCTTGTCGGTCCGCGAGAAGAATCGGCTCGTGGAACGCGCCACTGCGTTGCGCCAGACTCATTTTCCCGATTCCGACCAGCCGCTCGAACCCTTGTGCAATTTCCGCACGCCTGCGCAGGTGCGCCTGATCTTCGAAGAGTTCTTCAACGTCGGCGCCGGTCTGGCTTTGAGACGGCGCAAGGCCAAAGCTGCGCAGGGAATCGAGTTTGAGGCAAAGGCGAGCGCCCGCGCCGCCATTCGCAGTATCTTACCCTTCCATCCCACGGCCGCACAAAAACGTGTGTTGAAGGAGATGGTGGATGATATGTGCTCTCCCCACCCCATGAATCGTCTTTTGCAGGGCGATGTGGGATCCGGGAAGACCATTGTCGCCGTCCAGGCGGCCATCCTGGCCATCGAAAACGGCTACCAGGTGGTCCTGATGGCCCCCACCGAGATCCTGGCGACCCAACATTACCTTTACACCAAAGCGTTGTTGCAACCCCTTCCTTACAAGATTGACCTGCTAATCAGTGCGCGCAAGGCGGCGGAAAAGGCGGACCTGAAAGAGCGCATGGGGAAGGGAGAAATCAACCTCGTGGTGGGCACGCATGCCTTGCTGGAGGAGGATGTGGCATTCTCCAAGCTCGGCTTGGTGGTGGTGGATGAGCAGCACCGCTTCGGAGTCTTGCAGCGATACGGGTTGATACGCAAAGCGATCAACCCTCATGTCCTGGTCATGACGGCCACTCCCATTCCGCGCACGCTCGCCCTGACGCTCTACGGCGACCTGGATTTCTCCGTCATCGACGAGTTGCCACCCCATCGCACGCCCATCGAAACGCGCCTGGTGGAGGAAGGTGAGCGCGCGCGGGCCTTTGAGTTTATTCGAGAAAAGGTGCGGCGAGGAGGGCAGGCTTACGTGGTTTATCCGGTGATCGAGGAGGGAGGAAAACTCGATCTGAAGCCCGCCGTGCGCATGTTCGAGCAACTTTCGCTTAATGTGTTCCCCGAGTTTCGCGTGGGGTTATTGCACGGGCGGTTGCCGAGTGAGGAAAAGGAAGACGTGATGCTCCGGTTCAAGCAGGGCGATGTTCAAATCCTGGTTTCGACCACCGTGGTGGAAGTCGGCGTGGACGTTCCGAACGCCACGGTGATGCTGATTGAGCACGCGGAGCGTTTCGGGCTTTCCCAGTTGCACCAACTGCGCGGCCGCATCGGCCGGGGGAGCCAGAAGTCGTATTGTCTCCTGGTCGCCTCGGAGAAGCGTAACGACCTGGCCCAGCAGCGCCTTCAGACCATGATCGAAACCAATGATGGGTTCAAGATTGCGGAAATCGATTTGAGACTGCGTGGCCCCGGCGAATTCTTCGGCACGCGCCAATGGGGCATTCCCGCGTTCCGAATTGGCAACCTGATCCGCGATCAGGAGATTCTCGAGTGGGCCAAGCGGGAAGCCTCGAGCTTTGTCGAGCAGCCTTCCTCGCGTCAGGAATGGGAAGTGTTTGTGAGTTACTTGCGCGCCGAATGGCCGAGACGCTATAGCCTGGCAAGCGTGGCGTGAGCGGAAATTGATTCATTGAATCATTGTTTTATTGATCCATCGGAGCCTGCGGATTGGCTTGAACTGTGCCACGGAATTCTGGCCCTCTCCCCCTTGCGGCAGAGGGTGGGAATGCGGAAGAGGGCAACAGATCCGAGCGCAAGTGTAGAAA
>JBAVYG010000125.1:0-11932 GCA_049698675.1 Terriglobia bacterium | reverse complement strand
GCCGAAGGCGATCGCCATCGAGACGCCGCAATTGGGTCACGCGACGTACCTATTCTCAAAGCCCGAGAGCAACGAAGCCTTTCTCTCTGCTTACGTCGCTATCACGAAAGAGGCCATCCGAGAGAATCGTGCCAATGTGGCGGAACGGCTGGAATTCCTGGGGCGCGTTGTTCATGGGTCCAATCCCCGCATCTGGCTTCGTTCGTTAAAGGCCCGTCTGGGCGAAGCAGGCGATTACGCTCAGGTCGCATCCGAAGGAGAGTGAATATGCAAAACGAATCGAACACGAAGTCTGAAATTATTGCCCTTCTCGAAGGCCGGACGCATGTGAGCCCCGAGAACATCCGTCAGTTCATCCTGGACCTGGACGAACGGGATCACATGGAGTTCCTGTATCCTTCCGACCCCGATTTCACCGAAGAACTTGACGAGCGATCCGCTGAAGCTAAGGGGATGCTTGAAACCCTGAGAGACATTGAAGGAACTCTTCGCGGCCTGGATCGAGGGAGGATCAAAATCCAGTGATCGCGGACGCTGCCAAGCGGCCGAAGCAAATTGTACGTGAATTGTACGGGACTGCCGCATGGGGAGGGACGGGAGAGTCAAGGCTCAGCTTCCGGAGCACGTTTCAAGCCACAACTGAAACGTCAAGTTGGACTGCTTATTGCGCAGCTCTTGATCAGCACGACACGTCTGCCCAGACGTCTCCCTTGGCTGCCGCGGGACAATGCGGAAGTAGGGCCTCCTCTCCCACCCAGATTTGCGGCAACATTACGGCAACATTTGGGACTAAAACCTGGCAAAACAGAGCAAAAAGGAAGCGTGGGTGCCCTGTATTTTCAATAGATTGCATAGAGGAGAGAGAGGGCAGCACGGTTTTCAAGACCGCCGGTTTCAACCACTCACCCATCCCTCCGGTTGGGAACTGCGTGCCAGGGGCTAGGAACTGGGTTCCGCTTCCCCAGCCCTAGTCCCTAGCCCGCCAGCTTGACTCCTGACCTCTTCGCTCAGAATGACAGCCAATACCTTACCTCCGCATCCTGCAAGGCCGGAGCACAAGGTTGCCCCCGGCTCCGTCCAGATTACCACAATTCTAGCTCCCAACGAGCGATCATGCACTTAGCTCAGATGCAGCGCAGGAGGAAATCGAAGTCAGCGCCTGGGGGCAGTCTCAAAGCTCGGCTTCACGTGTCGTAGCGGTAATCCCTCACTCTCGGGCGGCAAGGCACGCCACCCGATGAGGGATTACTCGTAGCGACTTTCTCTGCTTAGCGAATTCATCGAGAATAAACGGTCATGGTGAGGGGGGGGACACATCCACCCGCCAGAATGCGCTATACTCTCATGCGATTTCTCGAGGAGGCTATTTCATGCACCGTTGGCATTTCACTGTAATCCTACTGCTCTCGACCCTAACGCTCGCTGCCGCGCCGGGGACGAGGTTCGTACCCGTGACGAGCACTCCATCCATATCCATCAGATAGTCCTTCGGTGACTACATATCAGCTCCGTTGAAAGATCCCGGGAAAAACCTAGTGCCATTAATCTGATCGCGGACAAGGCCCCGCCCGGTTTGGGTTGGCTTCCCGTGCTAAGGCATAGGGGATCCCGGGAATAACCATTTGTTCTTTCGCAGGCGAGCAGAAGCAAGCAACGCCGAGACGCGTGGCCTTTGCGACGGCAGTCAGTGCGCCGGGTGCTCAGCGGATCCTACCCAATGGCGGAAATTGCCGGAGAACATTCGCTCCACATCCCGATCGATTTGCCCGCGCGTCAAGGGGTAGCCGTCAGCAACCAAGTGGGAATATGACTCATAGAGGGCGCGTGAAATCATGCGGCGGGAGTGTGCCCACTTGTAGATCAACTGGTCCAGGATGCGCGCGTCAGAGTGCTGCGGGATGGTGGTGGCGCCGAGCAATTCCAGGCGTTCCGACGTAATCTCCCTCACAATGGAGGGATTGTTCAGGAACCACCAACATCCGAAGGGCATCAGGTTGCTGAATTTCCGCGCGGCGACGCACAGGGCGTGCTGATTCTCCCGCGACAGCATGGTTACGAGAAAACGCACGCCGGGGTTCTCCACGCAAATGCGCTCCACGGAAGCAGTGTCCGCATACCCGATGCTATCACCTGCATCACCCAGGGCGGGATTCACGGCCCGCGACACGCCAATCATCAGGGCAAATGGAATGCCATGTTGTTCGCAAGTGGGAAACACCACGTCCCGCATCAGGCGAGTGCGCTGTGACTCATCGGGGTAAGTGAAGGTGCAAGGCAGAGAAACCGCAAGGTAGAGGGGACGCATGCGGGCAATCCACAGGTCCAGGAAGCGGCGCGCCTCGCTGACGGTTTGCGGTGTCAGATCTTCGCCGGTTTTGAAACCTGCCGCGGTCATCACCTCGTGCGCCTTCCCCCAGTCATTCAAGACCGGATCCATGCGCAAAGCGCGATGGAAGTTTTCGGGGCACGGCTCATTCCGCTCCCACATCGCCCTCTCGGCCGCATTGAACGGATCGTTCGTCATCACGAGTTCCTTGACGTTGGCAAGCTTCAGAACCTGCTCGATATACTTCTCAGCGGTGAGGGAGGCAAAGTACTCGCGCGCCTGCTTCAGGTTCGGCTGACAAGGATCGAGCCCCAACTTGACCATTACCGCCACCACGCCCGCAGTAGCCTCGGAAAGAGGCGTGTTCTTGACGAAGAGGGCGTCCCAAATCAGGTCCGCCTGTTGGGATTTTGTGAGTTTCCAGAATTGTTCCGGGCTCACGGACGACGACCGGAATAACTCCGCAACCAGATAGTGATAGTTCACAAGCTCGTCGATTCCCCACAAGCACAGGCCTCTGAAACTGGCGGGATAAAGGTGGGTATGAATATCGAAGACCGGGGTTCGCTGGATCGACTCCTCCACGTTCCGCTGCAACTCTGCTGGGGCCACTACCCTATCTATTGGGGTCATCTCTTTTCTCCTCACCATCTCAACGTTGGTTTACCGAGACCGATTTACCGCTGGATGCGCGCCGAACCGCCTTGGGCCAAGGCCCGCACTTGCTCGACGGTAGCCATTGTCGTGTCACCCGGGAAAGTGGTCAACAAGGCTCCGTGCGCCCAGCCCAACTTCACCGCCTCCTCCGGTTCTTCACCGGTCAGCAATCCGTAAAAGAGTCCGGACGCAAAACCATCGCCGCCGCCGACGCGGTCGAGAACGTCAAGCTCAGCGGTGGGAGCCAAATAGGTCTTGCCGTCCATCCAGGCTACCGCACTCCAACTGTGCCGGTTGCTTGAGTGGACCTCGCGAAGTGTCGTCGCGACGATCTTGACCTGCGGGTGCTTGGCCACCACCTTGTCAATCATGCCGAAGAAAGCGCTGGGATCGAGCTTGGACTTCGCTGCCACCTCCGGACCAGGAATACCGAGGCCCATTTGGAGGTCTTCTTCGTTGCCGACCAGAACATCAACGTGCTTGACGATGCCTGCGATGACCGATAGGGCGCGTTCGTGGCCGCCCCAGATATTCCAAAGTTTGGCCCGGTAGTTGAGATCGAACGAAGTCACAGCCCCCGCTGCTTTAGCCGCTTGCATGCCCTCTGCAATCAACTGTCCCGTTGTTTCAGACAGTGCCGCGAAAATTCCTCCACTGTGGAACCAACGAACGCCGGCGCCAAAAATGGCTTTCCAATCGAAATCGCCCGGTTTGAGCAGGGCCCCGGCTTCATTAGCACGATTGTAGAAAACGACCGGAGCACGCATGCCCTGGCCGCGATCGCTATACACGGTGGCCATGTTCGGCCCGGTGACGCCGTTGTGCTGGAAGCGCTTGTAGAAAGGCTTCACGCCCATGGCGCGCACACGCTCCGCGATGAGATCGCCAACGGGATAGTCCACCATCGCCGCCGCTATGGCCGTTTGCAAGCGGAAGCAATCCGCCAGGTTGGCGGCGCAATTAAACTCACCGCCGCTGACGTGGATCTTGCACTCAGCGGCCTTGCGGAACGGAATGACGCCGGGATCAAGCCGATGAACGAGGGAGCCGAGCGATAAGAAGTCAAGGCTGCCTGCGGGAGGAATATTGAGGCCGTATTTCATATCGATTTCCTTTCTCGCGGAGATATAGAGGGGCAAAGATCGTCATAACTCATAGTGGTCGCAAAGAAGAGGAGCGCACATACCGTCCAGCGAAAGTGCGATCGTTTAGGTCTGAAGTGGGCAGGCATGGAAGCAGTAGACATGGGGATCATTACCCCCACGATTTCCGTTATTGCGTTCTAGGCGCTGATTGTACACCCACTGGACAAGTTTCAGAACCGTCTTCTTCTTTTCCCATTCCAAGCGACTTCGGCAGCCCAGGAAAGGGCTAGCCTGCCTCTTGCGGAAGGTGGGTCTCCGCCAGAAGCAGCCAGTAGTAACGGGCGGCCGGTTGGTCAAGCACGGTGCGGCGAATCTCGGAGGTACCGCTGCCTGCGAGATAACAGAACCGCCCGGCAGGAAGATGAATTCATCAACAAGGAGGCAAGGGAGGGAGAGGCGTTGGAGAAATCGTTTCGAGGCGCGGCAAGGCCGGGTGCCAAGTGGTAGTGAGATCCGCTTCGGGGACCTTTGGGGGCCAGTTGGCTAGAACCTGAAACAGAACCCGAAACAGATCGTTCCAAAACGAGGCAGTGTGCGGTATATTTGGGCCGTCAGAAATGCCAGAAAGGAAATTCCGGTTGAAAGCTGCCGTGCCGGCAGCGAATGACGGTGGTACGTGCGTCTGAACGCACGTTTACTCTCCAGCGGCAATTCTCCGGGCGCTCGATGCTGGAGTGAAATCAATCGAACACGAGCACTTGGCCGATGAGGCGACAGTCAAACTGATGGGCGGAAAGGGATTGAAACCGTGCCTGCACGATGGGCCCTTGCTCTCGTCGGTCGGATGTTCCCCGGAGGATTGCTGGCATATCTTGGTGGGGGTGTATCCTAATGGACTCATCTGAGTTGAGCCGTCTTTACGATTTTAGTGGACAGACCATTGTGATTACCGGAGGTGCAGGAATCCTGGGTAGTGAGATTGCTTGCGCGCTGGTGGGATGCGGGGCCAATGTCGCAATTCTGGACCGTAACCTGGACCCGGCAGAGCACATTCTAGAACTCATGGAGCCACGTGCAAATCACGCGGTGGCGGTCCGTGCCGATGTCCTGGACCAGGAGAGCCTTCGCAAGGCTGCCGAAACCATCCAGGGGAAGTTCGGCGCGATCCATGGCTTGATAAACGCGGCCGGGGGCAACAGACCTCAGGCGACCACGAGCCCGACCCTATCCTTCTTCGATCTGCCCGCCGATGCCCTGCGCTGGGTGTTTGACCTGAACATCCTGGGGACGATGCTTGCATCGCAGGTGTTCGGGAAGGCTATGGCGGAAAAAGGCGAAGGGGTGATTCTCAACTTTTCCTCCATGAACGCCTTTCGCCCCTTGACGTGCATCCCCGCTTACTCAGCCGCGAAGGCCGGGGTCAGCAACTTCACGCAGTGGCTGGCCGTTCATATGGCACAGGTGTATTCCCCGCGGATTCGCGTGAACGCCATTGCGCCCGGTTTCTTTCTGACCAATCAAAACAGGTTCTTGCTGACCGATGAGCGGACAGGTGACTTGACCGCACGCGGCAAGTCCATCATTGACCACACACCCATGGGGCGTTTCGGCAAGCCGGAGGACCTATTTGGAACCGTGCTATGGCTGCTATCGCCGGCTTCAGCCTTCGTGACGGGAGTTATCGTGGCCATTGACGGCGGGTTTTCAGCGTATAGTGGAGTTTGAACGAGGATCAGGAACTCGGAAGTATTGCAGTGCGCGAAGGAGTATGGTTGATGGCAACCGGAAAAGGGTCCGCAGATCGCTATCTGACCGGCGAGGAAACCAGCCAGGTCGTGCGTGACGGTCTCAGCTCGCTGGCCGTCGACGGCAAGCGGGTGCTGGTCATCATCCCTGACGGCACGCGCACGATGCCCATGCCGCTGATGTTCGACTTGCTCGAGGCACACCTTGCGCCGCGTGTAGCCGCTTTAGACTATCTGGTGGCTTTAGGCACGCACCCGATCATGAATGACGACCACCTCAGTAATCTTGTGGGCCGGCCGGTGAGCAATGGGCTATGCGGCAGGAGCCACGTGTTCAATCACCACTGGGAGGATCCCGCGAACTTCGTCACCCTCGGGGTCATCTCCGCCGCTGAGATCGGCGAACTCAGCGGCGGATTGATAGTGCAGGAAGTGCCCGTCCGGCTCAACAAGTTGATCCTCGACTATGACCAGCTCATTATCTGCGGACCCGTTTTCCCGCATGAAGTCGTCGGATTCTCCGGTGGGGCCAAGTATTTCTTCCCGGGCATTGCCGGATCGGAAATCATCAACCTGACTCACTGGCTGGGGGCGTTGATGACCAGCTACAAGATCATCGGCTCCGGCTATACACCCGTCCGGGCGGTCATCGACAGAGCCGCAAGTTTGATCGACCGGCCCGTGGCCTGCTTCGCGCTGGTGGCTACGTACGAGGGTCTGGCGGGAATCTACTTCGGCTCACCCCAAGAAGCCTGGAAGCTAGCCTCAGCGCTCTCCGCTCAAAAGGACATCATCTACGTGGATAAACCCTTTCTGCGCGTACTCTCGATTATGCCTAAACTCTATGACGATCTGTGGACCGGCGCCAAAGGCATGTACAAGATGGAGCCAGCAATAGCGGACGGCGGCGAAGTAGTGATTCTGGCGCCGCACATCAGTGAGATTAGCTACACGCACGGCCGGCTGATCGACGAAATTGGCTATCACTGCCGCGACTATTTCCTCGCGCAGTGGGACAAGTTCAAAGGCTATCCGGGTGGAGTGCTGGCCCACTCGACGCACGCCAAGGGGCTGGGCCAATACGACGCGTCGACTGGGAAGGAAACTCCCCGCATTCAAGTGACACTAGCTACGGGAATTCCGAGGGAGCGCTGCCAGCGCGTCAACTTGGGTTATCTTGATCCCACCACGCTCCGGCGCCAGGATTGGGAAGGCCGCGAGGACGAAGGCATCCTGGTAGTGCCCCGCGCGGGTGAGATGCTCTATCGGGTCCGGTGAAACCCCGCAAGCCCCGTAAGTAAAGCCGACCAAAGATGTTCAGCCGCAACGACGCGCTGAGTTGCACACATTCGACACTCGGGCCGCCGGAGCAGGAAGGGAACTTTCCGAGAGAATCGATGGGCGCCTCGTGCATGCGCGAACCGGCTGTGTGCTCCACGCCAGCTACTTGCCAGCCAAGCTCACGTGGCTCTTGGAAACGGATCCCGAGGCGTTTCGAGCCACCCGGCGATGGATGTCGTTCGGCGAGTACTTGTTTCTGAAATCGCCCAGCGTAGTAAAACCCGACGACGCGAATAGGAGCAATCATGAAGGCTACCCAACAACTGCACGATCTGGGCCAAAGTCTTTGGCTCGACAACATCACCCGTGGACTGCTGACGAGCGGCACGCTGCGCCGTTACATCAATGAATTTTCGGTGACGGGACTGACCTCTAACCCCACGATCTTCGATAAGGCCATCAGGGAGTCGGGTTTCTACGACGATGCCATCCATCAGAAGGCCGCTGCGGGCAAGTCGGGCGAGGCATTGTTCTTCGAACTTGCCTTGGAGGACTTGACCCAGGCCGCGGATCTTCTTCGCCCGGTCCACGATGCCACCGGCGGGATTGACGGCTGGGTATCGCTGGAGGTGTCTCCCTTGCTGGCGGACGACACGACCAGCACCATCAAGGCCGCGGTGGAACTTCATGGGCGCGCGAAGCGTCCCAATCTTTTCATCAAGATTCCGGGAACCCGCGAAGGCCTGCCGGCGATCGAGGAGACAATCTTCGCGGGCGTGCCGGTGAATGTCACCCTGCTGTTTTCACGCGAGCAGTATGTCGCTGGAGCCGAGGCGTATATGCGCGGTATGGAACGACGGATCGGCGCCGGTCTTGACCCGAAGGTGGAATCCGTGGCATCGATATTCGTCAGCCGCTGGGACGTGGCGGTGAACGACAAAGTTCCGGGACAGCTTCGTAACCGCCTCGGGATCGCGATTGCCCAGCGCACCTACAAAGCCTATCGCGAGCTGCTGACCTCGCCCCGCTGGCGGAAGCTCGCCGCTGGCGGCGCGCGCCCGCAACGTCTGCTATGGGCCAGCACCGGGACCAAGGATCCTGGTGCCTCGGATACCCTTTACATCGAAGCGCTTGCGGCGCCGGATACCGTCAACACGATGCCCGAGAAGACGCTGCTCGCCTTCGCCGATCATGGGAGAGTGCGAGGCGAATTACCCGCCGATGGGGGCGATGCCGAAGCACTGCTCGCTGAGTTCGCGCGGGCAGAGGTGGATGATTCGGCGCTCGCCGCCGAACTTCAGCGCGAGGGCACCGAGTCGTTCGACAAATCCTGGAACGACCTGATGGATTGCATTGCCTCAAAGAGCGCCATGCTCAAGAAGAACGCCCAAGCAAAAGGGAGGTGACGGTGATGACCCCTTCAACAGGACAGACACAACCGCTAACGGCGCGCCCGGCCTGGAAGTCGCTGGAGGCGCATTACCAAACGATGAGCCATGTGCATCTGCGCCAGCTCTTCGCCAACGATCCCGGGCGTGGCGAGCGCTTCGCGGCCGAGGGCGCCGGCCTTTACCTCGACTATTCGAAGAACCGCGTCACCGACGAGACGATTCGGCTGCTGGTCCAACTTGCCGAGGAGTGCGGACTGCGTGGGCGCATTGACGCGATGTTCAGCGGCGAGAAAATCAACGTGACGGAAGATCGCGCCGTCCTTCACATCGCTTTGCGCGCGGCGGAGGGCGAGCGGTTTGTCGTGGATGGCGTGGACGTTGTGCCCGAGGTGCACGCGGTTCTCAATCGGATGGCTGCCTTCTCGCACCAGGTGCGAAGCGGACAATGGCGGGGATATACGGGCAAACGCATTCGCCACGTTATCAACATTGGCATCGGCGGCTCTGACCTCGGCCCGGTGATGGCCTATGAAGCGCTTAGACACTACAGCCAGCGCGATATGAGCTTCCACTTTGTCTCGAACGTGGACGGGACTGACTTTGCGGAAGCCACGCGCGACCTCCCTCCCGATGAGACGCTGTTCATCATCTGTTCGAAGACATTTACGACGCTCGAAACGATGACGAATGCCCGCACCGCTCGCGCGTGGAGCTTGCGTCAACTCGGTCACGAGCAAGCCGTGCGCAAGCACTTTGTCGCCGTCTCGACCAACGCCGAAGAAGTGTCGAAGTTTGGCATCGATACCGCGAATATGTTCGGCTTCTGGGACTGGGTCGGCGGACGCTACTCGATGGATTCGGCCATTGGCCTTTCGACCATGATCGCCGTCGGACCGGAGAACTACCAAGCGATGCTCGCCGGCTTCCACGCGATGGATGAGCACTTCCGCACTGCTCCCTTCGGCCGCAATCTGCCGGTTCTTATGGGACTGCTCACGGCCTGGTACAACAATTTCTTCAAGGCGCAGACGGTCGCGGTACTGCCCTACGACCAATACCTCAAACGCTTTCCGGCCTATCTCCAGCAATTGACCATGGAGAGCAACGGCAAGCACGTCACCCTGGACGGCGCACGCGTTGGCTATCAGACGGGACCCATCTACTGGGGCGAGCCGGGAACCAACGGCCAGCACTCGTTCTACCAGCTTATCCACCAGGGGACCAAGTTGATCCCATGCGATTTCATCGGCTTCTGCCAGGCCTTGAATCCGCTTGGTAATCAGCATGACTTGTTGATGGCGAATCTGTTCGCGCAGACCGCGGCGCTGGCCTTCGGCAAGACAGAAGACGAAGTCAAAGCCGAGGGAACACCGAGTTGGCTGGTGCCGCACCGCACCTTCGAGGGCAATCGCCCAACCAACACTATTCTCGCCGAGCGTCTGACGCCGCAGACGCTGGGGACTTTGGTGGCGCTCTACGAACACAGCGTCTTCACGCAAGGGACAATCTGGAACATCGATTCATTCGACCAGTGGGGAGTCGAGCTGGGTAAGGTGTTGGCGATGCGTACGATCCCCGAACTTGAAAGCCCGGACGAGCCAACCCTCAAGCATGACAGCTCAACCAACGCGCTCATCCGGCGCTACCGACGGCTCAAGAGAGGATGATGATGAGCGTTGACCATGAGTTTGGCGTCGCTATCCTGCGTAGTGACGTGAACAACCGCGACAGGACGCGAGCTGAATTCACATCGGGTTCAAAAGTTCAAAGATGAACGGCTCAGCCATGAAACCAGCTAACCCACGCATCCTGACGATCAATGGCGGCTCGTCGAGCATCAAGTTCGCGCTGTTCGAAGCCGGTGACTCGCTCCGACGAATTCTGGAGGGCAGTATTGATCGAATTGGACTGCCGGAGACCACCTTTCGGGTGAAAGGGTCGAACCAGGCGGACAACTTTTCGCAGTCACTGACGGCGCCGGATCACACGGCGGCTGTGGGCGCTCTAATGGAGTGGATCGAGGAACGCGTCGGGCGTGATGCCTTGACCGCGGTGGGGCATCGCGTGGTGCATGGCGGGCCGAAGTACAGCAAGCCGCAGCGAATCACTGCGGAAATGGTTGAGGAGTTGCACCGGCTCAGTCCATTCGATCCTGATCATCTGCCGCAGGAGATCCTGTTAACCGAGGCGTTTCATCGCCGGTTCCCGGACCTGACGCAGATCGCTTGCTTCGACACGGCATTTCATCGCGACATGCCACGCGTGGCGAGTAGGTTGCCAATCCCACGCCGATACGATGCGAAGGGCGTTCGACGCTACGGCTTTCACGGTTTGTCATACGCCTACTTGATGGAGGAACTCGAGCGGCTCGCGGGAGCGAAGGCGGCGAAAGGGCGCGTTATCCTCGCTCATCTGGGCAACGGCGCGAGCATGACCGCCGTGCGTGACGGATGCAGCTTGGATACGACGATGGCGTTCACACCCGCTGCTGGTCTGGTGATGAGCACTCGTTCTGGCGACCTGGATCCTGGGCTGGTTTCGTTTCTGGCGCGAAGCGAACAGATGACCGCGGCGCAATTTGACCAAATGGTGAACCACGAGTCGGGGCTGCTCGGAGTATCAGAGACTAGCTCCGACATGCGGGACTTGCTCGCGCGGGAAACCGAGGATGTCCGGGCGGCTGAAGCGGTGGCGCTGTTTTGCTATCAGGCGAAGAAGTGGATCGGAGCTTATGCCGCTGTGCTCGGTGGACTCGACACGTTGGTCTTCGCCGGCGGCATCGGGGAAAACGCGCCACTCGTCCGCACCCGAATCTGTGAGGGGCTCAGCTTCCTCGGCATTGAACTGGATGAGTCGCGCAATGCGGAGGCTGCGGGGGTGATTTCCACGGACGCCAGCCGGGCCACGGTTCGCGTCATTCGCACCGATGAAGAGCTGATGATTGCAAGGTCAGTCTGTCGCCTTCTCGGCATTGATGCATAGACAAAAGGAAATCTAAACATGAAAACAAATACAAAGACACTCACGCCCGAACTCTTGCACAAGATGGACGCGTATTGGCGGGCCGCGAACTATCTCTCGGTCGGCCAGATTTATCTCTACGACAATCCGCTGCTGAAGCGACCGCTGACCCTTGCGGATGTGAAGCACATGCTCCTGGGACACTGGGGCACGACCCCCGGGCAGAACTTCATTTACGCGCACTTGAACCGGGTCATCAAGAAATACGACCTCGACATGATTTACGTCTCCGGCCCCGGGCATGGTGGTCCGGCCGTCGTGGGCAACACTTACCTCGAAGGCACTTACAGCGAGATCTATCCCGATATCAGCCAGGATGAGGCCGGGCTTCGGAAGCTTTTCATTCAGTTTTCATTTCCCGGAGGAATTCCAAGCCACGCATCGCCGGAGTGCCCGGGCTCGATCCACGAGGGCGGCGAGCTGGGC
>JBAVYG010000124.1:0-4619 GCA_049698675.1 Terriglobia bacterium | reverse complement strand
GGCCCGTCCGTCGCCGCCACCACCAGAATCGCCCCGTCCATCTGCGCCGCCCCCGTGATCATGTTCTTGATGTAGTCGGCATGCCCAGGGCAGTCTACGTGCGCGTAGTGCCGGCGCTTGGTCTCGTACTCCACGTGCGCAATCGCAATCGTGATCCCCCGCGCTTTCTCCTCCGGCGCGTTGTCAATGGAGTCGAAGGGCCGGAACTTCACCTTCGGGTTCCCCTTCGCCAATACCTTGGTGATCGCCGAGGTCAACATCGTCTTGCCGTGATCGATGTGCCCAATCGTCCCAATGTTCATGTGCGGCTTGCTTCGATCAAATTTTTCCTTGGCCATGGTCGCTGTCCTCAATTAGAAAAAGTTCTTGGGTGCTTCTGCCTCAGTTCCTCAGTAATCTCCTCCACGTTCCAGGAGTAATATTGCCTCAACCGCTTCCGTTCCGGGTTCCCAGGCGCGTGGCCACAAATCTGTTCGCCAATCTGAGGTAGTGTTGCCCTTCCTGTCGGCCACACATTCTCCATTCCTGACGAACAATCCATTCCTACTTCCCCACCACGCGCCCTTGCACGCGGGCAATGACTTCCTCAGAAATTGCCGCCGGGGTCTGCTCGTAGCGCAGGAAGTGCATCGTGTACGAGGCGCGACCCTGCGTCCTGGAGCGCAAATCCGTGGCGTACCCGAACATCTCCGCCAAGGGAACCTTGGAGCGAATAATCTGCGTCGAGCCGCGCTTCTCCAGGCCCTCGATGTGGCCGCGGCGCGCGCTCAGGTCCCCGAGGACATCGCCCATGTACTCTTCGGGAACTACCACTTCCACCTTCATCACAGGTTCGAGCAGCACCGGCTTGGCCTTGCGAACCGCTTCTTTGAAGCCCAGCGACCCCGCAATCTTAAAGGCTATCTCGGAGGAGTCGACTTCGTGATATGAACCGTCAAGCAAGGTAACAGAAACGCCATTCATCTCGTAACCCGCAAGGACGCCGGACTCCATGGCCTCGCGGATACCTTGATACGTGGGCAGGATATATTCCCTCGGAACAACTCCGCCCACAATCCCGTCCAGGAACAGAAGTTTCAACTCCGAATCAAACTTGTTGGTGGACTTCTTCCTGGTGATTTCTGCGATAGCGTTTAGGTCAGGGTGAGGGAGGGGATCGACGCGCAGGAAAACGTGGCCGTACTGCCCTCGGCCACCGGTCTGTCGCACGTACTTCCCTTCTCCCTCCGCCGCAGCCAGAATAGTCTCACGGTAAGCCACCTGGGGACGTCCCACGTTGGCCGCCACGTTGAACTCGCGCACCATTCGGTCCACCAGGATCTCCAAGTGTAATTCTCCCATGCCCGAAATCAGCGTTTGTCCCGTATCGGGGTCGGTGTGGACCTTGAAGGTAGGGTCTTCTTGCGTCAGTTTGGACAGCGCATTCCCCAACTTTTCCTGGTCCGCCTTGGTCTTCGGCTCAATGGCCACGGATATAACCGGAGCCGGAAAATCCATGGACTCGAGCACGATGGGGTGATCTTCATCACAAATCGTGTCGCCCGTGGAAACGCTCCTTAACCCTACGGCAGCGCCGATGTCACCCGCAAACATCTCTGTGAGCTCCTCGCGCTTGTTGGCGTGCATCTGCAACAATCGTGAAATGCGCTCTCGGCGGTCGCGGCGCGGATTGTAAACCGAATCCCCCTGTTTCAAGGTGCCCGAATAAACACGCAAGAAGGCAAGCTGACCCACAAAGGGGTCAGTCATGATCTTGAACACCAGAGCAGCGCACGGATCATCATCCGAAGCCTTCCGGATCAGGGTTTTCTCCTCGTCGTCGGGATCCGAACCCTCAATGGGGGGAATATCGAGCGGTGAGGGCAAATAATCAACCACGGCATCGAGCAAGGGTTGAACCCCTTTGTTCTTGAAAGCCGCCCCACAGACCACTGGAAAGGCCTTCATGGCAATGGTGGCTCGCCGTATGGCGGCACGAGTATCCTCTTCTGAAATGGCCTCACCGTGGATGTACTTCTCCATAATCTGGTCATCGACTTCGCCCAACGACTCGATCATTTGCTCCCGATAAAGGCGGGCCTTCTCCCGGTGCTGGGCAGGGACTTCAACGTCGTCGAAAGCCGCCCCCAGCGTTTCTTCTTTCCAAACAATGGCGCGCTGCCTGACCAGGTCAATGACCCCCTCGAAGTTGTCATCCGCTCCCAGCGGTAACTGGACAACCACGGGGTTGGCATGAAGTTTGGAGCGAAGCTGGCTGACACACATCTCATAGTCCGCTCCCACCCGGTCCATCTTGTTCACAAAAACGATGCGCGGAACTCGATACTTGTCAGCCTGCCGCCAGACGGCTTCCGTCTGCGGTTCGACGCCCTCGACCGCCCCTAAAATGGCAATCGCTCCGTCAAGGACCCGGAGCGACCGTTCAACTTCTGCCGTAAAGTCCACGTGACCTGGCGTGTCAATAATATTAATACGAATATCGTTCCAAAAACAGGTCGTGGCTGCGGAGGTAATGGTAATGCCGCGTTCCTGCTCCTGTTCCATCCAGTCCATGACGGCGGTGCCCTCGTGCACTTCGCCCATCTTGTACGTCCTGCCGGTATAGTACAAGAAGCGCTCCGTGGTCGTCGTCTTCCCGGCGTCGATGTGAGCCATGATGCCGATGTTCCGGGTTTTCTCGAGCGGCGTCTGACGCGGCATAGATCCTTATGCGAACAAAACAGGCCACGATCTTGATCCTCGAATCAAGATCCTGCCCCCCAGCAGCCTATTGATCGGTAGAGCCGCCGATGGCGGCCACAAAGCGGATCGTGGCCCAGGGTGGTCACATCCCGCCTTCACCAAGGTTACCAGCGGTAATGGGCAAAAGCCTTATTGGCTTCGGCCATGCGATGAGTGTCGTCCCGCTTCTTGATGGCGCCGCCACGGTTATTCGCTGCATCCAGCAACTCCGCGGCCAGCCTCTCCACCATGGACTTCTCGCCCCGCTCCCGCGCATAGCCGATAATCCAGCGGAGACTTAACGAGGTTTGACGATTCCGATTGACTTCCACCGGCACCTGGTAGTTCGCTCCACCCACGCGGCGGCTCTTCACTTCCAGGGTCGGCTTGACGTTCTCCACCGCCTTCTTGAAGACCTTGAGCGGGTCATCGTTGGCCCGCTGTTGGATCAATCCGAAGGCGTCATACACAACCTGCTGAGCAACACTCTTTTCCCCCATCAGCATGACGCAGTTCACAAACTTCTGAACCAGTGGGCTGCCATGAACCGGATCGGCGCTTACCTCTCGACGCTCAACTGTACCTTTACGCGGCATATTCGATCTTCACCATCTTGCGCTTGAAGAGCCTCTACTCTCCTTGAAATCCTACCTACGAAGCTTTCGGCCTCTTGGCCCCGTATTTGGACCGTCCCTGCCGGCGGTCCGTCACGCCGGCGGAATCCAACGTCCCGCGAATCACGTGGTAGCGAACTCCTGGCAGATCCTTGACGCGCCCACCCCGGATCAGGACAATCGAGTGCTCCTGCAAATTGTGGCCCACGCCTGGAATATAAGTCGTCACTTCCATGGCATTCGTCAACCTGACTCGCGCCACCTTCCGCAAGGCTGAGTTCGGCTTCTTGGGCGTCTGTGTGTACACGCGAATGCACACCCCGCGCTTCTGGGGACAGCCTTGAAGCGCCGGGCTGGAAGTCTTATATCTCGGCTGCTTCCGCCCAAGTCGAACCATCTGGCTAAAAGTTGGCATTCCAGGGCCTCTCGCACCCCCACACCGGGTCTTTCATACCTGTGCGCTTCTACGGGGCTAAATCAGGTATAAACCTAATCCTCTCAAATCTAACAGACCTCTTCAAAATCTGTCAAGTAAGTTCAGGCAAAAAAAAGCTCAGCAACTTCCGCGAAGTCTTACCCCATTTCAAGGATTTCCCGCTCTTTGCTCTTACCCACACTCTCGAGCTTCTCCATCGTCTCGTCGGTCAGCTTCTGAATTTCTTCCAGACCGAGGTGTTCGTCATCTTCAGATATCTTCTTATCCTTGAGCAATCTCTTCAGTTCCTCGTTTCCATCGCGGCGAATGTTCCGCACTGCTGTCCGGTGGTTTTCCAGGACCTTATGCAGGTGCTTTACGAGTTCCTTCCGGCGCTCCTCGGTGAGCGGAGGAATCGGAACCTTCAGGATTTTTCCGTCGTTCACCGGATTCAACCCCAGGCCCGCCGATCGAATTATCTTTTCGATCGCCGGCAACAAGCTCGGGTCCCAGGGCTGCACCGTCAGCAGGGAGGGATCGGGAACACCCAAAGTGGCGACCTGGTTCAGAGGTGTGGGCGTGCCGTAGTACTCAACCTTTATGTGCTCCAACAACGTGGTCGAGGCGCGCCCCGTCCGCAGTGAAGCCAATTCTGAGCGCAGGTCGTCTCCCGCCTTCCCCATGCGGGTCTTCGTTTGTGCTAAAGTCTCTTTAATCATCTTTCGCCCGCCTTTCCGCCCGGGCACTCAACGAACTACCAGTGAGCCGACCTTTTCACCCAGAATAACGCGTTTGAGGTTGCCCGGCACATTAAGATTAAATACGATAATTGGCAAGCTATTATCCATGCACATCGAAATAGCCGTGGT
>JBAVYG010000123.1:0-4212 GCA_049698675.1 Terriglobia bacterium | reverse complement strand
AGATAATCCCTAAGATCCTTCATGTTCGCCCTCCACATAAATCAGCAAGTCTTCGATACCGCCTAATGCCAGTCTTGCGAAACTTGTCGGAACATGGTCCCTCCCCTTGTGCTCCCTTTCCAAGCTTATCGGCCAGAGGTTTCTTACGTTAAAGTGATAAACGACCCTCGCCCCCTTGCTCTTAGTCGTGAATCGAGGAAACAGTTCGGGGTGGGCATTGACGATTCTTCGGATGATTCGATCAAAATCGTCGAACTGGAGATGTTTTTGGCTCCGGAGCTTTTCGAACTCCTCACGAAGTGAACTCACTTATCATCCTCATGTCCCTTCCGTTTGCATAGTACTGTATGTAGTACTACATGTCAAGAGGTTTTTGAGGTTAGCTGCACGCGATTTAGGTTTTCACCCGCAGCAGCAAGTACGACCCCGCCAGCCCAAAGAGAAGGTCTGGGGACCAGGCGGCGACCACGGGAGGTAATTGGCTGAGGTTTCCCATGGCTTCGAACAGGCTGGAGATCGACCAATAGAGAATAGCGATGCCGATGCTGAGGGCGACGCCGGAGAGTGCGCCCTTGCTGCCGGTAGTGAAGGAGAAAGGAATACCAATCAGGGTCACGACGAAGGCAATAAGGGGATAGGAAAACTTCCGATAGAACTGGACGGAGAGGCGGACTACGTCAAAGCCGCTCTGGCTTAAATCGCTGATGTAACGCCGCAATTCGAGAGCACTCATCTGTTCGGAAGGTCTCACTTCCTTCTTAAAATAGGCGGGCTCCTCCGTGATCTCGGTGAAGGTGGCGACCGAAAAGGGCAGGTATTTGTCAACCCGGTCTCCCGCCAGGTCCCGCACCCACCCGTTTTCCAGCACCCACCCCCGGATGGGCGGTTCCCAGAATGCCCGGGCAGCGTAAATACGGCGGGTAAGATGAAAAGACTGAGGGTCGAATTCGAAGCAAGCGAGGTCGGCGAAGACGTTCTTGTCAGGGTCGAAGAACCTGTAGTTGTAGATACGATCCGATTGCCCAAAAATCCACTGCCTTTCAGGGCGATAGAAGGTTTGTGGGGGTTTCCCCTTGATCTGATTGCGCAACGCGTCCTGCTGCTGGTTGGTCTCCGGCAAGAAATCATCGGAAAGGAAAAACATACCGATGCTCAGAACAATGGCGACCAGCAGCACGGGGACGGAAATCCTGTAAAGGCTCACACCCGCGGCTTTAATGGCGGTAATCTGGTTGGATTTGGTGAGCAGGCCGAAGTTGACGAGGGTGGCTACAAGGATGCTGAGCGGAAGCATCAAGTAGATCACTTGCGGGAGAAGGAAGCGGTAATAATCGAGGACCACGCCTGCCGAAGCGTGGTTGCGGACCATATCACCCAGAAGTTGGAAGAAATCGAAAATAATGTAAATGCCCGTGAACGTAACCAGCAGGATGAAAAAGTAGAAAACCCAGCCCTGGATAATGTAGACGTCGAGAATCTGAAAGATCCGGCTCCCGGGTGCTCGGGGCTTCAAGGGCGGCTCGGAGAAGCGTCCGTGCCGCTTGCGGACTTTCCGGGCCTGCCACCTGTGTTCCAAATCGTCCATCCAGTCCTGCAGGAACTGGAGCCGCGAGCGGAGGCTTTGAAGTTGCGCCAGCATCAAAACCCCGGCGGCAGCGAAGATGACGTTGGCAAGCCAGAGCCCGATGACCGGAGGGAGGCGGCCTTGCTTGGCGAAACTGAGGCCGAAGGCCATGATGATGTAGTAGAGGAAGACCAGCAGAATGGTCAGGATCAGCCCCACCGCCTTGCCGCCCTTGCGGGTAGAGAGGCCCAGTGATATTCCCACCAGCGCCAGAACCAAGCTTGCCACAGGCAGAGCGAAGCGATAATGGAGTTCCACCAGCGCGGCTTGGCGTTCGCGGGGACGGCGCGTCTGCTTCATCAATTGGTGTACTGAAAGCAGGGGAGGGGACTGGCTTTCGCTCCCTGCGGCAGACCCCTGGTCAAGCGGAACCGGGATGTCCGTATCCGTGAAGGAGACCACCGAATACTGGGCGGAATTCTGCGGGTCGATTTCGTGCGTCATGCCCTGGGCAAGGTGAATCACCAGTCGGTCGTTGGCGGCTTCGTTGACAAGCACCCCGCTTTCCGCTAAGGTTACCTTGACTTGGTCACGCTGCGTGGTGTCCGCAATGAAGACGCCCCGCCACCTGGAACGAGATCCGGTTACATCCTGCAAGTAAAGAAGCAAATTGGGGAATCGCTCGATAAACACGCGCGGTTGGATCTCATACGACACCTGGCTGGCCTTTAGCCCTGCTTCCATGCGATTGAGTTTCCGGGCTGCCTGTGGCGCGAGGGACAGGCTCATCCACATGGTGAGTGCCCACCCCACACAACCGAAGAGCAGTACGGGCCGGACGAACTGGGAGAGCCCGATCCCCGAGGCTCGGGCCGCGATAACCTCGCCGTCCGCCGCCATGCGGCTGAGGCCAATGAGCGTTCCCACCAGTACGGCCATGGGAACCGTGAGCACGAGGATGCCTGGAACCGGCAGCAGGAACAACGTCATCATATCGGGGAGCGGCAGATTGTGGCGCACCACCAGCTCGAGTAGATGTCCCAGGTGTCGAATGAAAATTACGAAAGTGAAGACCAGCAGCCCCAGCAGGGAGTGAGAAGAGATTTCTTTGAGAATATAGCGGGTAAGTATCCGCATAGGTCCTTGCCGGGGCGCAACCTTGGCATGAAATGGAATCCGGGATGCCGCCCTGCGTTCATGCTAACACACCGATTTCAGCGCCGCAAAGGAACTGTTCCTTAATTCCATGCCTCAAACCTATTTGATGCTGCTTTGGCACATGCACCAGCCCTTTTACAAGGATTTGGCGCAGGGCCGGTACACCATGCCTTGGGCGCGCCTGCACACGTTGAAGGATTACTTCGGGATGGTGGCCATCCTGCGGGATTTCCCGACCCTCCACATGACCTTCAACTTGGTTCCTTCGCTGGTGGTGCAAATACAGGACTACGCGCAGGACGCGGCAGTGGAGCAGGCATACGAAGTTGCCTTCAAGCCTGTCCAAAAGCTTACGGAGGATGACCGCAGGTTTCTCCTGGAAAGCGCTTTCCAGCTCAACCATGAAAACCTGCTCAACCGTTACCCGCGTCTCCGCGAGTTGTGGGACAAGTCACGAACTACCCACCCCGCCACGGCTGGACGGCTCTTCTCGCCGCAGGACCTGCTCGACTTGCAAGTGCTTTCACAGCTCGCTTGGTTTGACGAAATCTACCTTGACGGTGACCCCCAAATCAGAAAGCTTGTGGCGCAAGAACGGGGTTATAACGAAGACGATAAGTCTTTGCTTCACCTGAAGGAAGTGGAGATATTCAAGAGAGTTCTTGATGACTACAGGGCTGCCAGTGAGCGCGGGCAGATTGAGATTTCAACCTCGCCTTTCTACCATCCGATCCTTCCCCTCCTTTGCGACACCAACATCGCGGCGGAATCTCACCCTGGAGTCCGTTTGCCGCGCCACCATTTTCAGCACCCTGAGGATGCCCGCGACCAACTCCGCGCTGCGATCAGACTCCACCAGGAAGTTTTCGGCAGCAAGCCGCGCGGGCTCTGGCCCAGCGAGGGAGGTGTCTCGGACGAGGTCCTGCGTCTGGCCGCCGAGGAGGGCTTCGAGTGGGCGGCAACAGACGAGGGCGTGCTGGGGCGCTCACGTCAGATAGATTTCAGCCGGAGAAGCGACGGGACCGTGGATGGAGGTTCTGAGCTCTACCGGCCACATGTTTTCTCATCCGAAGGACACAATATCTCCATCTTTTTTCGCGACCGCCAGCTCTCTGACTTGGTGGGCTTCGTCTACTCGCGTATGGATCCGGGCGCCGCGGCGGCTGATCTTCACCAGCGTATCAAAGCGGCAGGCCGCAGCACCTCGAGTAAGCCCGCTGTGGTGTCGGTTATTCTGGACGGTGAAAACGCTTGGGAGTACTACCCGGAAAACGGCAGGGAATTCCTTAAGAGCTTCTACGGCCGGCTGGCTTCCGACCCTGAACTGAAGGCTGTGACCGCCACAGAGGCCTTGCGGGTTACAGACCCTGGGCTTCTGACCCATGTGCAACCCGGGTCTTGGATCAGTGCCAATTTTGACGTTTGGATTGGAGCGGATGAAGACAATCGCGCCTGGGACCTGCTTTCCGAGGCGCGCAGTTTCTACACTC
>JBAVYG010000122.1:0-1923 GCA_049698675.1 Terriglobia bacterium | reverse complement strand
GCCAGGCAGTAGTCAACGAGAACCCTGGCAAGCCCCACATCCGAAGTCTGGAGGCGGTGCAAAGGGCCTTGCAGATGGCCTCGTCCAGCGAGCTCACGCGGATGGAGCAGTGGCTCACTTGGCTCGCCACGACGGGGTCCGTCACACCTTTCATCGGGCTTTTCGGAACGGTCTGGGGAATCATCGACGCGTTTCACGGAATGGGCACGGCGGGCACAGCTTCTCTCCGTAGCGTCGCACCTGGAATTTCAGAAGCTCTGATCACCACTGCTGCCGGCCTCTTTGCCGCCATCCCGGCCGTCATCGCTTACAACCAGTACGTTCAGCGCATCAAAGAATTTGGCTCCCAGATGGACGATTTCGCGCTTGAATTCCTCAATCTGACGGAGCGGTATTTTAGGTAGCAAGAGCATCTCTCTGGCTGCGGCGTGGAAGAGCTGTCACTTGTCCGTAGCCCGTGGCCTGTTGCCACTGACGACGGACCCACGGTGGGGGGACCAGGGACAATCTGAGGTAATCCATGGCATTTACTACACTCAAAGGTCGGACGCATACTTCGCTGGCCGAGATCAATATCACGCCTTTCGTGGACGTGGTCCTGGTGCTCCTCATTATCTTCATGCTGACGGCGCCTATTCTCGAGTCAGGGATTGAAGTGGATCTGCCCAAGACCCACACCGTCAAGGCTATTTCGGACGAAAAAGTGGTGGTGACCATCGACAAACGTCAGACTGTTTATGTGGGCAACGATCCGGTGAATATTCACAGACTCGGCTCCTATGTTCTGGACCATTTGAAAGGCGCGGGTGAGACACCGGTATTCATCCGCTGCGACCAGAAGGTGCCCTTCGGTGCTTTTGCGACCGTTGTGGACGCATTGAAGCAGGCCAACCTGACCAACCTTAACGTAGTGACGGAGCCGCTGGAGACGCAAGCTAAGCAGTAGGCAGAAGAGTTGGGATGAACGCTCAGGCCATCTCCATTATCGTTCACGCCCGGCGCGAAAGGCTGGGCGGTACGCTAGCCGTCTCCGCCGCGATGCACGTTCTGCTTTTTCTGCTCTTGGTCGGGTACACGACTTTGGCCTCGCCCTTTGGGGGCAGTTGGGGAAAGAACTGGGGAAGCGGCAGGTCCACGCGCATTGGGGCGGTGGCATCCCTCCCCGGCGTGCCGCTGCCCGCCCCCATGCTTACCACGCATAATACCCTGGCCAGCGATAACCCCGGACTGCATCAGACGGAACCTGAGCCGAAGGCCGAGCCGGCGCCCAAGGCTGTCGAGATTCCCAAGTTCAAAGAGTCTGTGAAGCCGGAGAAGGCTGAGCGTGTCAATACACATATCCAAAAGGAAAAACCAGTCTATGCGGAGAATGCCGTCCCCTATGGCCTGGGGGGCCAACCTTCAATGAGCTACACCCAGATGGCCAGTGGGGCTGGCGAAGGTGGTCTCAGCTTCGGGGAGGGCGGGGATTTTGGCGAACGCTATGGCTGGTACGTCGCTTCCGTCCGGAGCCGCATTAGCAGCAATTGGCTGCTCTCGACGATCAGCCCAAGCATCCTGAGTGCGCCCCGCCTCTATATGACTTTTACTATTCTGCGTGACGGCACGATCACCGATGTTGAGATTACGCAATCCAGCGGTTTACCGGAAGTTGACCGCTCTACCCTGCGGGCCGTTCTGGCTTCCAACCCGCTGCCCGCGCTTCCTTCCGACTATCCGGGAAACAGGGTCAAGGTGAATCTCTATTTTGATTTTCGCCGGTAACGAGGGCTGCCTGGGGCGTCGTCGAGGGGCGGTGAATACATCTCAGAGTGATCTCAGCAGCTTCGGAAACGGCAGATAGGCGCTTCCGACTGTAGCTAGGAACCGCGCATCTCCCGGCGTTCCCCTCGAGTTCTCCTGAGCCCTTCCTATTTTCGCATT
>JBAVYG010000121.1:0-4923 GCA_049698675.1 Terriglobia bacterium | reverse complement strand
GTATCATGGTGGTCCGCGGGCGTCGTGCCCTTGAACAGGCTCGGACGGTTGGACATGTCGCGCCCGTACTCCAGCCGGGTGAGCAGGTGATCGTTGAAGGTGATCCCCGATATCATTGTGAATAGCGGATCAATCCCTGCTAGCGCCTAAGCCGCCCCTGTGCGTCTGAATTTACGGTTTCTTCGCAATTATATTGTTGCCAAAAATGAATCCTATTTCAGCCACGGCTCGGGGCTGGTTTGGGTTCATGCCCGTGGGGCCGAAGGCGTAACCCGGCGTGTAGCTGCTCGCCCGAACAAAAGAAAGGTCTCCGCGAAAGAACAAGCCTCCGTATTGAAAGGTGGGCGTCAGAGTGGCGGACCAGCCCGCGCTGCCTGGACCGTAGATCAGATTGACGGCTTGCTCAGCGGCGCTCCCCGTGCTTGAGATATATTCCCCGCGCCCTGCGAGCGAGAAGCCGTGTTTGAACGTGTGACTCACCAGTAGCGCACCGCCTCGCGTCGACGCCCCCTTCACGACGCCGATCTTCTGGTTGGTCGGCACATCGGTGTATTGAAAGTAGAGCTGGACGATCCAGGACCCCTTGGAGTACGTGTAGATGACGGCGTACATGCTGCCGTTGTTTTGCACGGGTGTGGCCACAGTCTGATAGGCTGTCTGCCCCAGATTGCCCATCCCCTCGAACGCCAAGCTATGGGGCCCATTAGCATAAGTTAACGAACCGCTCAGCCAACTGTAGCGGTTGGAATAGAACCCGTCGTTCCAACTCAATGAGGCAGTGAATTTGCCCATCGTCTGATTCACTTGAATGCCGCGATTGACGGCGTTTTCCTGGTTCCACAACAGGCCGCGCTCGATGTTCATGTTTTGGAAGGTGAACGTTGACTCGGCGCCCATCAGTGTCGGTAGGGCACCGATCAGGATGGAGGTGTTCTTCCCCGGCGCCAGTTTCAGGAAGCCGACCGGCAGCGGACCGTAGAGGTCGGTCAGCGTTTTGTCTGTGGCGAGGAACGACAGCCCCAGGGCCGGAATATTATACGCGCCCGCCTGCAGGTAGAACTGAAACCAGCCGTCGGTCCTTTGAAGGAACACCTGCCCGTTACTTAGAGCCGCTTGAGTGGAGTCATCACCCGGGATGTGATTGCTCTGCCACAGGCCCATGCCGCTGAGAATGCCGTTCGCAGCGACTTTGCCGAAAGGTCCGGCGTTGAAGATGGCTGGGGGGAGTTCCTGCAGCGGACCCGTTATGGAAGGAGTGGGGAGCGCTGCCGGGGCTGGAGGCGGGGTCGTCGTCGCGGCCGCATTCTGCTGGTCCGGCGTCTGCGCTTGTGCTGTAGTGGCAACTAACGTCATCAAACAAAGTAGTCCAGCGCAGATCATCTGTTTCCGAACTGCTAAAATGAGTAGTAAAAGCTTTGCCGTGTGCATTGTTTTTCCTTCGCCAGTGCTCCGGTGGTTCTCAAGGCCACCCGTGCTCCTTCTGTACTCGTGTAATCGTTCAGGTCTTCGTACCCAGCCAACCGGCTGTAGGCGGACTGCCGGAACAGATCCGCCAAGGGAAACTGTGTATTCCGCCCAGTGCGAGAATCCACCAGGTGATTCTGAATGAGTCCGGTCAGGCCGAGGCGTTCATCGAGGTGAACTTACTTAGGCGCTCCGTAGCGTTTGCGGAGTTCTAGGTTGACCTCCAACACGTTTACCATCTTTTCCCCTGCCAGCCCGCCAAACGGAGCTTTGGCATTGGCCTGAAGTATCTGGTCGATTTCTCTACGGATTGCCGCGGGATCGTGGTTGGTGTCAGCAGCCCATTTGGAAGCGACTCGATCCAGTTGGTATTCAGCGTTTTGCAGGGTAATGTCGGGATCGAGGCCAGAACCGGAAGTGGTTACCAAATCACCAGGGACGTTCTGTAGATCAGCGTCAGCATGGTCCTGCCGCCACATGTCGAAGAAGATCGACTGAATATCCGAACCATCCTTGACCGGCTCAATCGCAGTTGTAGCCTTACCCTCGGCGCCTGTGTGCGTGACCGCAGAAGGGAACCGGCCAGGGTTTTCCTTGGAGAAGTTTTCAAAGAAAACCACCGCCAAATCGGCAGCCTTGGGTTGCAGGGTGCTCGGGTTGGCTTTCACCCAGCCGGCGACGATGGCCGGATGCGCCTTGGCCCAGGAGTCCACATAGGCGCCATGGGTGGGATCTGCACCCACCCAGGCAGTCGCCAGGCCGTTGTGGAGATCGGCCCATTGACCCACAATTCCCGCATTTCCTTGGTACCGATCTTGCTGGAACCAAGCCTCAATATCCGGGGCTACGAGCTGCCCAGCCTTGGGTCCGCTTTGATACCTGACAATGGGGCCAATCGCGCGGGCAACCCGATCACGCAGCAAGTAGTTCGAGGGAGCGAGAGTCGAAGACGCGGATGCAGAGGCGTCGTATGACGCTGCCGAAGGTCGGGGCTGGAAATATTCGTCCTTCGTGAAGGGTTGCGCGATCAGCTTGGAGCCGACCACCTTCCCATCGGGGCCCTTCAACAAGCTGCCTTCCGCCTTAAAGGGAAAGAAAACGTGTGCGATGACCCATACCGCTCCCGGATAGATACCGCAGACGATCACGACCGTGATCAATAGCAGAAAAACGCTCTTGGAAATATATCGTGACATGATAAACCTCCCGACTCAGGAAACCAGATGCAGCCCGACCATGACAACATCAATCAGTTTGATAGCAAAGAACGGTACGATTACGCCTCCAAGTCCCCAGATCGCCAGATTTCGGCGAAGCAGAGCATCGGCCCCAAGCGGCTCGTACTTGACTCCTTTGAGTGCGACCGGAATCAACAAAGGGATGATAATCGCGTTGAAAATTACAGCCGAAAGGATGGCTGAAGTCGGCGAATGCAGGTGCATGATGTCCATGGTCTTCAGCCAGGGCAGGGTTCCTGCGAAAAGGGCCGGGATGATGGCGAAGTATTTCGCCACGTCGTTTGCAATGGAGAAGGTGGTCAAAGCTCCCCTCGTCATCAACAACTGTTTGCCAATTTCAACGACCTCGATGAGCTTAGTGGGATCACTGTCGAGATCCACCATATTTCCGGCTTCTTTAGCCGCTTGGGTCCCGGCGTTCATCGCCACGGCGACGTCCGCCTGCGCCAGAGCTGGAGCGTCATTCGTGCCGTCGCCCATCATCGCGACAAGCTTCCCTTCCTCCTGCTGCTTTCGAATGTACGCCAGTTTGTCTTCAGGCGTGGCCTGAGCAAGGAATTCGTCCACGCCAGCCTGTTTGGCAATGGTTGCCGCAGTGAGCGGATTGTCTCCGGTGATCATGACCGTGCGCAGTCCCATTTTGCGCAAACGGTCAAAGCGCTGTTTCATCGCCGGCTTTAGAATATCCTCGAGGACCACCACACCGGCTATCTTGGGGCCATCTGCGACTACAAGCGGAGTGGCTCCCCGCAAAGCGACGCCGTCCACCAAGGGCGAGACCTCCGTTGGCACGCTGCCACCCTGCTTCCGAACGAACTCCGCCACGGCATCTGCCGCTCCTTTTCGTATGCGCCGGCCGTCCGAAAGATTAATGCCGCTCATACGGGTAGAAGCAGAAAACATGATGAATTCCGCATTTTGCGGCACGCTGACTGGATTTCGACTTTGGGACTCGTAAATGCTCACAATGCTCTTACCTTCAGGCGTTTCGTCAGCGGCGGACGCCAGTGCAGCCAACTCCCCCACCTGGGCGGCGGAATAGCCCTCGACGGGCAGGAATTGCGTCGCGCGCCGGTTACCCTCGGTAATCGTTCCAGTTTTGTCCAGGAGCACGATGTCGATGTCACCCGCAGTCTCGACGGCCTTGCCGCTCTTGGCAATGATGTTTGCCTGAAGAGCCCTATCCATGCCGGCAATTCCAATCGCGGCAAGCAACGCGCCGATGGTGGTCGGAATCAGGCAAACGAGCAGAGCTACGAGCGTGGGAACGTCTGTACCCAAGCTATGCAGAGGTTGTTGCAGTCCCAAATAGCCCGTCATGTACTGTTCGGCATTCCAGGCCATCGGCCAGAGCGGCACGACGACAATCAAGAAAATCAGAGTGAAAGCCGACAGTACCAGCGTGAGCGCGAGCTCGTTGGGGGTTCGTTGGCGGATGGCGCCCTCGACCAGTGCAATCATGCGGTCCAAGAAGGATTCACCAGCCCCGGCCGTGACGCGAACTATGATCTCATCGGAAAGCACTTTCGTGCCTCCAGTTACGCCGGAACGATCGCCTCCCGCTTCGCGAATCACCGGAGCGGATTCGCCGGTGATGGCAGATTCGTCGACCGAAGCAATCCCCTTAATGATTTCTCCGTCGCCCGGGATAACCTCTCCTGCCTTCACGACCACCGTATCGCCGGGATTCAGGTCCGTAGAAGCGACTTCATCCACAGTACCTGTGGCACTCAAGCGTCGAGCGACGGTTTCGCGTCGAGCCCGGCGCAGTGATTGGGCTTGAGCTTTGCCGCGCGCTTCGGCAAGGGCCGTCGCAAAGTTCGCAAAAAGGACCGTGAGCCAGAGCCATGCATCAAGTGCGACAAAATAGCTAACGGGAACCAGGCTGTCCGAATGACCTAATGCTGCCCGTATTACAAACATCAGGGTTAGAAAAGCGCCGATCTCGACTACAAACATGACAGGGTTCTTCCACTGTATGTCTGGCCGAAGCATCGCAAATGCCTGTTTCAGCGCCGGCCCGGTTGTCCCCGTTTCAAACAAGCCGTGCGGCTTCTGTCGCTTCTGTTTTCCAGCAGGGAAGGCCGGCTTTTCTGCTAATCCTGCAACTTGAGATACTTCCATGGTTCTTACTCCTTGTTAGAACTTGCCTGAGTTTCGACCCCTCGATCGCCGTCGTGTAGCGCGGGCGTCTCGCCCGCCGTTGCGCGCGCATCCTGCC
>JBAVYG010000120.1:0-10405 GCA_049698675.1 Terriglobia bacterium | reverse complement strand
GAGCGGCTTCTACGCCATACCTCTGCGCGATGAACAGGGGACCGTGGGCGTGCTGGCCCTTCTGAGCAACACCGCAGAATTCTTATCGGAAAGCCATCTGGAGGTTCTCGCTATCCTTGCCAGCCAGACCACCGTGGCCATCCGCAATGCCCGGCTGTACCAGGACGTGCCGCTGCTGAGCATTTGGCAGCCCATGCTCAAGAGCAAGCGCAAATTGGAGGGGATCACAGCCAGCCGCTGGCTCGAGATCGCATCGAAGGTTGGGATAGTTGCGCTGGTTTTGATCGTGGTGCCCTGGAAGTACCGAATCCAGACGAACGCCACCGTGGTCCCCGCCGAGCGCCGCATTGTGAGCGCCGAGGTCAGCGGCATTGTCCAAGGGGTGCCCGTCCGGGAAGGGCAAAGAGTAAGCGCGGGAGACGAGTTGGCCCGACTGGACGACAGCGATGACAGAATCCGGCTGGAGCGGGCATCGACCGACCTCGCGCTTGCCCACCGCCAGCTTGCCGAGGCGGAGGAAAAGAGGGATTGGGCCGGCGCCGGCCAGGCCCGGCTAAACATGGACCTCCACCAGGCGGAGGTCACTCTCTATCAGGAAAAAGTCGACAAGGCGCGCCTCCGGGCCTCTATCCGTGGCGTCATTGTGACACCCAAGGTGGAAGAAAAAATTGGGAAACTTCTCAAGGTGGGCGATGCCTTCTGCGAGCTCGTGGACCAGGACCGCTTGGCGGTCGAAATGAACGTTCCGGAAACCGATATATCACTGATTCGAACTGACGCGCCAGTGGCCCTCAAATTGAATGCCTATCCCACACTAACGCTCCGGGGAACGGTGGAGCGAGTCTCCCCCCAGACCATTTCTGCCGAGGGCGAGCAGTTCTTCGTAACGCGTGCCCTGTTCCCCAATCCTGATGTCAAAGCCCGCGACGGCATGGCGGGTCAAGCGAAGATTACCAGAGCGGGAGGCTGGTTCCACAGCGGGTGGTATCCGGTGGGCTACGTGCTGCTGCGCACCCCAACGCAATGGGCATGGCGGAAGGTCTGGGCGTTGTTACCGTAAGAAGTCGAGAAGTCGAGAGTCGAGAAGTCGAGAAGTGAAATCCCCGATCTTCGATTTCTCCGGCGGCCAAGAGTCGAAAAGTCGGATGCAGGTGAGTGGTCAAACTTTCGACTCCTCGACTCCTCAACTTTTCGACTACCGCGAGGCTGAAGCAATGAAACGATCTGATTGGGTCCTGTTCGGAATCCTGGCTGCTGTCCTGGGTGTTCCCGGGTGCTCGAACCAGTCTCAACAAAAAGTGACCCCTGCGGCATCGCCGCAGCCCAGTGTCACCCAAGCTCCTGCCCCGCCGCCTTCTGTGCCGGCTGCGGACACTCTGGAGATTCCAAGTGTACTGTCGGTCGAACACTCTGTGGATTTACTCGCCCAGCGTGACGGGATTGTGCAAGAGGTGTTCTACGACCAGGATAGTTGGGTAAAAAAAGGAGCGGTGCTCGCCCGCCTGGACGACCGCGAGCTGCTTGCCAATTTGGAAAAAGCTCGCCTGGACCAGAGGGTGGCTGAAAATAACTTCAAGTACCAGGAAGCTGAGAAAAAGGCCAAGGACGCTGCCTATCGTCGGCAGCAGGAGTTGCGCAAGTTCGGTTTAAGCAGTCAAGCAGCGCTGGAGCAAGCCGAGTTTGAATCCACCGGCGCAGGCTTCGACCTGGATAGCTGGAAGGCTGCCATCGAGCAAAAAAAAGCGGCAGTTCGCGAGCTGGAGATCGAGCTGGAAAAGACTCGAATTGTGGCCCCCTTCGACGGATACATTGTCCGGCGGGCAATCCGCGCTGGACAGAACACGGTCAAGAATGACCTTTGCTTTCGCTTAAGCGAGCTTTACCCGCTCCAGGTCAGGTTTCTACTGCCGGAGTCGGCAGGCCCACGACCCGCAGCCGGGTATCCGTTGAAAGTGGTGCTGGCGGACGACAAGTCGCGCGAGTACAACGCGCATGTGAAATTGGTCAGCCCTACCGTGGATGCTGCCAGCGCCAGCTATGACCTCACGGCAGAGTTGATGGGACCCCATCTGGAAAACCTGCGGCCGGGAATGGCGGTGCGGGTGATTTGGAGTCTAGGAGTCAAGGAGTCGAGAAGTCGAGAAGTCAGTCGATAGTCGAGGGCCAAGACTGACTCCTCGACTCCTCGACTTCTCGACTCCTAGACTGTATTCGCCATGCGTTTCGGACCCACCAGCATTCAACTCTCGGGTGTGTTAGCGAAGGGCCTTCGGCGCCCCAAGCTGCGCGCCGACCTGAAGGTCGGCAAGCAGACGTTTGCCGGGGAAACCAGCTTCGTGGTCAAAGTCCCTGAGACGGACTCCTTCAATCGCCTGGGCGAGCTGGATTGGGAGCTGCTCTCGCTGTGCAATGGCGCTCGTACTCCGGGCGAAGTGGGGCAGGCGCTCAACGAACGCTACCCGGACCAGAATTTCAGCGAACAGGATGTGATCGCGTACTTGGACGGCGTGGATCCCAACTTCTGGGAGCGCGGAGCTGCGGAAAAAAATCTCTGTATCCTGGAAAAGATCCGCGACGAGCGCCGTCAGCGCGTGAACCACGCCAGCCTGCTCTATATCTACTTTTCAGCCTTTGATCCCGACCGGGCGCTGGAACGCCTGGACAGGTACTTGGGCTGGATGTTCACGAAGCAGTTTGTCCTCTTCTCGCTCGGCCTCTTCGCCCTGGCCGGTGTGATCGTGGCCCACGACTTCACGCGCGTCAGCCAGGAAGCCCTGGCGGTCTACAGTTTTCGACATAAGAGCGGCTTCGACATCCTGGTCATGTGGGTGATGTTGTTTATCATCGTCGGACCTCACGAATTCGCTCATGGCCTGGCCTGCAAGCACTTCGGTGGCGAAGTTCACCACATGGGCTTCATGCTTTTGTACTTCTCTCCGTCCTTTTACACCGATTGCACGGACATGCACGTTTTCGCAAAGACTTCCCAGCGCATTTGGACGATCATTGCGGGGATATGGGTTACCCTGCTCCAGTGCTGTTTTGCGCTCTTCGTTTGGGCCTTGTCGCCGCCGGGTTCAGTGGCCGGTGACCTGACGTACAAGTTCGCTCTGATGAGTGGACTGATGGGCTTCTTGCAACTGAACCCCCTGCTCAAGATCGACGGCTACTATGTGCTGAGCCAGTACCTCCAGGTTGACAGCCTTCGCGAGCAATCGTTTGCATATTCCGCGGCTTGGTTAAGACGCAGCATACTTCGTCAGGCAGTCGAACTGCCCCCGGCCAGCCGCAGGGAGCAGCGGATTTTTCTGGCGTATGGCTTCTCGGCGGGGCTTTACTCTCTATTGATCCTCTACGTCTTGCTGGGGTTTGTGGATAACGGCTTTACAAGCTGGCTGGGCGCCTGGGGGCATCTGGGGACCGTTGGAGTGTTGTGCTTCGCATTCCGCAAGCGGCTCGGGCAATGGCGGACCGCGGCGCAGGCTCACTTACGAAAATGGAAGGAGGAGTTCATGGCATGGAGGATGACTTGGTGGCAACCCGTGGCAGGGGCCGCGGCTCTTCTCGTGCTCTTCCTTCCGCCCACGGCGGTTAAGACCACGTCGGATTTTTTGCTGGAACCTCAAAGGAGGCTGGAGGTGAAGACCCCGGTGGCGGGTTTGGTCCGCACGGTAGCCGTCCGGGAAGGTGAAACCGTCCCGGCCGGTTCAGTGCTGGCCGTCCTGCACAACGCGGAGATTGAAGCCCAAGCCGAAATGGTTGCCAGCCAGTTGAACTTAGCCGAGAGTTCCCAACGGGCAGCCTTGGCCCGCTCGGATTTCGGCGCCAGCGAGAGATATCTCCAGGAAATCCAGCGTCTGGGAGCCGAAAAGGCGGAAATCGACCGGAAGCGCGAGCAGTTGGTTTTGCGGGCCCCTTTCACCGGGGTGGTCGCGACGCCCCACATCGAGGAACGCCTGGGCGAGTACTTGAATGAAGGGGAGCCGTTAGCCCTCCTTGTGGATCGCCAGGCTATGCGCGCGCGTGTGCTGGTGCGGGACTGGGAACTTGAGGATGTGCATCAGGGCGCCGCAGTAAGGCTAAAGCTCCGAAGCTACCCCTTCCAGACCTTTTCGGGAACGATTCGTCAGATCATGCCGGCCGCCTCTTCCGAGCGCCCCCTGGCAGAGCCCAACAAGGTTGAGCGCAAGGGTCAGGAACTGACCAATTTTTTCGAGGTTGTAATGGAATTCCCCAATCCTAACGGCGAGCTTATGGAAGGAATGACGGGAACGGCGAGGATCTCCGGGAAACGTTACCCGGTGGCCGTGCGGGCTCTACGGGCTGGCTGGCGAGGGGCGCGTAGCCTGATCTGGTGATTGTCCTCAGCGCAATGCGACAGCCTAGCAGACCACCACTGGGCGCGAGAGCGGGTCTCTCGCGCCCAGGCGGTCAGCAAAACCAGGGTGTCATGACGGCTAGTTTATGCCGAAATGAGCCATCAGCTTTGTTTCACCCAGCTTCTTGCTGCCCTTCAGAGTCTTCTTAGCATCTTTCTTGGGGGCTGCTTTCACTTTCTTCTTATCTGCCATGGTTTTATTCTCCCTCTTTTTTGATTTGTATTACGCCACACCTCTGTGGCGATCATCGACAAAGAACTTCTGAACCTGCGGGTGCACGGCTAGCAAAGGAACGACATCAGCTTTGTTTCGCCCAGTTTCTTGCTGCCCTTCAGAGTCTTCTTGCCTGCTTTCTTGGGGGCAGCTTTCACCTTCTTCTTCTCTGCCATCGCCATCTCCTCCCAGTAGAGTCTCGGGTTGGTCCACCCGCTTAGTGAAGCTTTCGGTACACGAAAGCGCGCGCCGTGCTCAGAGGGCAACTGAGCCTTCCTTCATGCCTGAGCCGAAGCTGTGGCATCCCAAGCTGCGAGCGAGACTACACCAGTACCATGAGCTTCGTCTCGCCCAACTTCTTGGCGCCCTTAAGGGTCTTCTTGGGATCCTTTTTGGCTGCTGGTTTCACTTGCTTCTTCTTTTCTGTCATGGTTGCTCCTCCGTTGGGACGCTTGACCTTATTCGCTTAGAACCTTTCAGCTTCAGGTGTTGCACGTTGCGCACCAATCTGAAGATTCTTCTAGCCCGCGGTTCGTGCCTCGTGGTTTCAATAAGTTGCGGCGTGTATTTGTAACCGCGACGGAAGTGGATTGTGAGGCGAGGAAAAAGCAGAGGGGTAATTCCTACCCCTAGGGTATTTATTCCCCTTAAGTGTCGTCCGTTGTCCTGCCGCGGCGAGTCAGTGGCCGGTGGAAAACCCGGGGCCAGGAACACCTTTGATTTGTAAACTCTAATTCTCTTTCTTCATTGTCCCCAGCCACGGCTGGCTGCTGCGTATTGCGCACCGCCCACCTTCTGTCGGTTGGGGCCCGGAGAAGTTCAGTAAGCAATGGACAGCGAGCGGTAGGCAGTGGGCAATTCTATTCAGAATTCTTAATTCAGAATTGCCCCGGCGCCCAGCTCCCAATGCCTTGCACCTGCCACCCACGTTCTGCTTCCTGGCTTCCAGGCGAAAGACATGCCGAAACGCTTTGCCAGCATGCTGCTAGATGCCGTGTTTCCGGCAAAGGTACTTCATCTTGTCTTTGTTGAGCCCCAGCAGGCGAGCGGCCTCCACTTTGACCCCCTTGGCTTCCTTGAGCGCCGTCTCCACCCAACGCCTTTCGAAGGCCTTCATCTCTTCATCCAGGTGGATGCCGGAGTCGGGCAGGCGAAATCCGCTGGCAGACGGCTGAGGAGCAGCTTCGCGGATGTCGCGAGGCAACTGTCTCAGCGGGATGATATCTTCATCCGTCATCACCACCAGGCGCTGAACCAGGTTCTCGAGCTCGCGAACGTTCCCCGGCCAGGGGTAACGTTTCATGGCCTCCATCACGTCATCGGCCACCTGCTTTGGGGGCCAATGGTTCGCCGCGCAGTAAACTTTGATGAAGTACTCGACGAGCAGTGGGATGTCCTCCACTCGCTCCCTGAGCGGAGGCACAAAAAGCGGCATAACGTGAATGCGGTAGTAAAGGTCTTCGCGGAAGCGGCGCTCGCGCACCGCCTTTTCGAGGTCCTCGTTGGTAGCGCTTATCAGCCGGAAGTCCACCTTGATGGATCTCTTTCCCCCCAGGCGCGTCAAGGCGTGTTCGTCGAGGACCCGAAGCAGCTTGCTCTGAAGCGGCAGGCTGAGTGTCCCGATCTCATCCAGGAAGAGCGTGCCGCGGTGTGCCAGTTCGATCCGCCCCTCCTTGGTGGCAACGGCGCCGGTGAAGGCCCCTCTCTCATACCCGAAAAGCTCGGCCTCCATCAGGGTTTCCGGGAGGGCGGCGGAGTTGACGCTGACGAACGGGCGGTCGCGCCGCTGGCTGGCTTGGTGGATGGCGTGTGCCACTAGCTCCTTGCCTGAGCCGCTTTCCCCGCGAATCACCACGGTCGTTGAGGTGCGCGCCACCCGCCGGATGGTGTCGAACAAACCTTTCATGGCCTCAGTCGACCCCAGTAGGTCGCCGAGCGAGTCTTTGCGGCGCAACTCTTCCCGCAGAATCTGGTGTTCCCGCTCGATTTGGAGCTTCTCGATGGCGCGGAGGATGATGATGCGCAGCACGTCAGGATCGGCGGGCTTCAGGAAGTAATCGTAAGCGCCGGCGTGCATCACCCGCAGCGCGGTGGGTTTGGTGCGGTCCTCGCTGAGGACGATGACCATGGTATCGAGTTCGCTCTCTTCCAGTTCCTCGAGAAGTTCGAGGCACTCTCGAATACCTTGTGGGGAAGATTTGAGTTCGAGCAGGAGAACGTCCGGTTGGCGTTCGCGGAGCATCTCGTACGCCCCGTCGTAGTCGTTGGCTTCCAGCACTTCAAAGTCGGCCCGCCTAAGCGCGGAAGCGATCTTGGAGCATTCCTCGACGTCGCTCTCGACGATCCCGACTTTGCCTACGGTTTTGGCAGGAGGCATGGCAGGTGACCCGAGAACCGGGCGGCGCTCACTTCCTCCGGACCTTGCTTTGAAGTGAACCTCGATTACGGGAGTGATTTTAGGGGGCGTGGTGGCACCTTGTCAATCACTTCCAATAATCGGCAATCGGCAATGAAAAGATAAGCGTACAACCAAATTCGTGAACCCGCTATGCCGGCGGAACCAGGTCCCTCTTCCACACACTGCGCAGCACGCCGAGCGCGATGGGTACGGCGCCGGCGAGGATGAAGATCATGTCCCCCGCCATACGCACCCATTCCAGCTTGTGGTAGAGGCCGCCCATCAGGAAGGTCAGGCGGCGTGCGTGCCAGTACCCATTGGCGACGGAGTCCCAAAGCTGAAGAACGCCACCGGGAAACAGGTCGAGGAGAACCATGAGGGCGAGGCCCACGTTAACGCCCCAGAAGCCCACGCGGATAAACTTCTCCGTTTCCTTCCAGACGGCGTCGGACTGCATGGCCCTCAAGCAAAAGACGAGAACCGCCAGGGCCAACATCCCGAAGACACCAAACAGGGCGGCGTGTCCGTGGTTAGGAGTGAGCGTGGTGCCAATCTCGAAGTAGGACACGATGGGCAAGTTGATGAGGAAGCCGAAGATACCTGCGCCGACGAAGTTCCAAACACCCACCGCCATGAGGAAGTAAATGGCCCACTTCTGGTTAGCGGCAAGCTCGCGACCGCACGCGGAGCACTGCTGCTTCCTCAGCTTGATGAAGTCCCAGGCGTCCAGGGTTAGAAGCGTCAAGGGCACAACTTCCATGGCGGAGAAGCACGCCGCCAAGCCCATGTTGAGCGTCCCCTGCCCGGTGAAATACCAGTGGTGGCCTGTGCCAATGATCCCGCCGCTGAGATAGAGGATGGCGTCGAGGTAGATCAGGCGCGTGGCGGTCTTGGTGCTGACCACGCCCATCTGGTGGAACATGATGGCCACCAGGACCGTGGCGAAGAGCTCGAAGAATCCTTCCACCCAAAGATGGATGATCCAGAAACGCCAGTTGTCGATAACCGCGAAGTTGCTGCGGGGGCCGTAGAAAAGCGCGGGTAGATAAAAGACGGGAATGGCCACGGCTGCGTAAAGAAAGAGCGAGGATAGCTCACGCTTGCCCGGGGTCTTCATGGCGGGCCTCAAGGCCCGGAACATCAGGAAAAGCCAGAGAAGGAGGCCAGCCGCCAGCAGGAGCTGCCAGAAGCGTCCGAGCTCCAGGTACTCGGAACCCTGGTGCCCAAGCCAGAACCAGAGCTGCCCCAGCTTGTCGTTGATGCCCAGGTACTCCCCCACAAAGCTGCCGACGGCCACCGCCAGCAACGCACCCAGGAGAACGTAGACGCCAGTTCTCTGGCCGCTGGGCTCCGCGCCGCCCACCCAGGGCGCCAGGAAAAGGCCGCCGCCGACCCAGGCCATGGCGATCCAGAAGATGGCGAGTTGGAGATGCCAAGTGCGTGCCAGAGTGAAGGGCAGGAACCGAGCGATGTCGAAGCCGTAAAAGCCTCCTGGCTCCACGCGGTAGTGGGCAAGCACGCCTCCCAGGAGCGCTTGCACCAGGAATAAGAGCGCCACGATGGCGAAAAACCAGCCCGTGGCCCATTGGCTAGGCGTCAATGTCAGAGGTTTTGGAGCGGAGTGGGTGATATGGGCGATAGCGCCCTCGCTCTTCCAACCCAGGAAGTCAAACTTGCCGACCAGGAAGAGGATGAGGCCCAGACCCCCCAAGAGCGTGATCAGACTCAAGGCGCTCCAGACATAAGCCTCAGCGGAGGGCCTGTTGCCAACCAGGGGCTCATAAGGCCAGTTGTTCGTGTAAGAGTAATCTTTACCTGGCCGTTTCGCCGACGCAGCCCAGGCGGCCCAGGCGAAAAAGGCGCTCAGCGCCTTGAGCTCCGTGGGGTTCTTAATATAGCTGGCGGGCAGTCCAGGGGCGGCGCCTTTCTTGGTGAAGTAGTCGCTCCATTCGGCCGTCTGGCTGCGGTATGCCGCCACCTCTCCGGGTGTAAGCAGGAGCGTCCGCGAGGCCGGCTCATACCGGTTCTCTTTGAGCACCTTCCTCACCTGCGCCGATGCGGCACTTTGCTCATCCGGCGAAAGCTGTGCGAAGGGTCTGCCGTACTTCTCGACCGCGATCGTATCCCGAGTCACCTCGCTGAGTCTGTGTAGGTACTCGGCGCTGTAGTCTGGACCCAGGTAAGCCCCGTGGCCCCAAAGGCTCCCGTGCTCCATGAGGGCGTACTTGAAGAAAACCTCCTGGCCCTTTTGGATATCGGCCCCTGTGAACACCACGTCTCCCGCCGCATCCACAGCCTTCTCCGGAATGGGCGGGGCGTTCGTGTAGGTCAAGACCGTCACGAACGATAGAACCGAGAAACCACCGATCATGACGAGTATCGCCGAGTGTCGCCACCACGGAGACAGGGCCGTAGCACTGCCGGAAGTGTTTGCCATTTCACACCGCCATTTGATTTCCAGCCGGGATTTCTATTTCGATATCATGAAGCTAATCTGTAGCCTCACGAGTGGCAGAAGCGATCCAGGCTGCAATTCCCCAGACGATTAACCCCGCAATAAAGCCTTCCACTACGGTACCACCCAAGGATCCCAGCAATCGCACCGGCACGTTGCTCCTGGAGGGACCGAAGAAGTGGGTCTTATAAAAGGGCAGGAGGGCGCTCACCACCGTAGCGATGAAGACCCACAGCCTCCATGTCCAACCAAGCACCAGCGCCGGGACGAGAAGTTTTCGGGCCCCGGCTAGCCCCAGGCGGGGTCCAATGCCCCCCAGATAGAAACCGGCAATCAGAATCCCCACCGTGGAGCTCCAAGCGGCAGTGCTCGACCAGGACATTCCCATCGCCTCTAACCAGTAACGGATGATTACCAACGCGCCTAATATCGCTCCTGGCCCAACCGCCACTGGCCAGCGCCACAGGAGGTGAACCAAAGCCATGAGGACGAGCACCACAACGAAGAGAACACCAATCTCCACCAGGTGCTCAAAAATGTGATAGCCCAGGTGCCCCCAGTTCCCGTAATCCGCGCGTCCCGCAAAATGGCTCCGCTCCAGGCGAAACACGCCGGAGACCAAGGTGGCCAGAATCACCCAGCCTGCCGTCCAGGCGGACAACAGCAAGGCGGGCAGAAAGAGTTGGGAGAACTTCAGCATTCCTCTTTTCAATGGCGCTATAGCGGTAAGGTATATAGCCGCGAGAATCAAGCCGGCGGTGCTCGAAAGGACGCGAGTCACTGCCACGGGCGTACCGGTAACTTCCAACACGAAGCGGGCAATAACCAGTGCCGCTAGAAAAAGCATTATCCTTTGCAATAACCTCTTGTAAGCATTCCCTGTGCTTGCTTCACTGCTTGCAGACATGGCGCTCCCCCTCTTGAGTTTAGTTGTCTTGGGTCGGACGGCACAGATTATCC
>JBAVYG010000119.1:0-4571 GCA_049698675.1 Terriglobia bacterium | reverse complement strand
GCGCGGGACGCGGGACCAACAGAGGGCGGGAGCCGCGATTCCGGCGGGGCTCAAGCCCCGCCCTTCCAGCAGCCCACGAAGAGCGTCCAAACGTGGTGAGAAATCCGGGTCAGCCCGCGGCACCCTGATTCTGACATCGCGGATAGCCGCTTTCGGCTATCCATGCTCAGAACGGTGCCGAGCGCCTCGGTGCAACGTGCCTTGGAGCGAAATGCAAGACCGACGCTTTCTTGTCATTGTTCTGCATTAAGCGCCTACGATCAGGTGACCTTTGGGTTCCTTCCACGTCTAATTCTCCTGGATAGAACCCCACGGATTAAGAGGCCGGTTGCCTGTCCAAAGCTGCTTGGAAGGAGCAGGGCCGATTGCCACATATAGGGATGGAACATTTCCTGCCGTTGTGGCGTATTTGAAACCAGACGCCTGGTGTAGCGCCCGGGTCCGAGGAAAACCGATGGCAAACAACAATCATAAGAAGCGGCGGCGCTGGATCGTCGCGGGAGTCGTCTTCATTGTCCTGGTTGGGTGCGGATTTGGCATCGCCGCAGCATTGCGACCGAATCGTCAGATTGATCCTTCCAAATTGGCCGCGGTCGAACGCGGGGACTTGGCTCGTTCAGTGGTCGCCACAGGCAAGATTGAGCCTCTGGCCAAAGTGGACGTTAAATCGAAGGCCAGCGGGATCGTCGAGAAGATCTTTGCCGAGTATGGCGACCGCGTGAAGCAGGGCAAGGTGTTGGTCGAGCTGGACAAAGAGCAATTGCGCGCCCAGGTGGCTGAGGCCCGCGCCAACTTGCAGGCCGCACAGGCCGCCGTTCAATCGGCGCAGGCGACTTTCGAGCGCAACGTTGTGGACGCGCTAGGTCCTGACCTGCCCTTCCTGAAATCCACCGCCGAGCGCAACCGGAAGCTGGCTGCCGAAGGACTGATTTCCGCCTCATTACTCGATGACGGTGAAAAAGCCTATCAGATGGCGCTGAACAAGCAGTTGTCAGCCCAGCGCAACGTGGCGGTCAGCCGCGCCGAGGTTGCCCGCGCGAAGGCCCAGGTGGCCCAAATGCAAGCGGCCCTCGAAAACGCCGAGGAGGACCTTCGCAATTCCACCATTGTCAGCCCAATGGATGGATTGGTGCTGTCCAGGGACGTGGAAGTGGGTGACGCCATCAGTTCAATCCTGATCCTGGGGTCGCAGGCGACAAACATCATGACCCTGGGAGATGTGAGCGAAGTTTACGTCAAAGGCAAAGTGGACGAAGCCGACATCAGCAAGGTCTACCTTGGTCAGCCCGCGCGCATCTCGGTCGAGTCGCTCAAAGAAAAGAAGTTCCTGGGTAAAGTAACCAAGATCTCCCCCCTAGGCGTCGAGAAGGATAACGTTACAACCTTCGAGGTCCGCGTTTCGATTCAGAACCCTACCGGGGAGCTGAAAGCAAACATGAGCGCCAATGCTGAAATCATCCTCGAGGAGAAACAGAAAGTGCTGATGGTGCCTGAGGCGGCGGTGATCTACGACAAGGACCACCGCACTTTCTTGGAGACTCCCGATCCTGGGTCCAAGACTGGCCGGCGCAAACTCTCGGTGAATCTGGGCATTTCTAATGGCGTAAAGACAGAACTTGTTGGAGGCCTGAAAGAAGGCCAGCAGGTGATATTGCAGTGACGAGTGACGAGTGACGAGCGGAAGTCAGGAGTCAGAAGTCGGATATTGCAGATTTCCCGCCCGTCCTTCACTGGCACCTGAAACCTGACACCTGGCGCCTGCAATTCTGCTCGTCACTTGTCACTCGTCACTTGTCACTGGGTTGATGTCACTGAGCGTTCAGGACAGGTTCAACAATGGTCCTTCGCGATCTCATCCTCGACACGTTGCGCACCCTGTGGTCTCACAAGCTGCGGACCTTCCTCACCATGTTCGGCATTGCTTGGGGGATCATCTCCATCACCCTGATGATTGCCGCCGGAGAAGGATTGCGGGTCGGCCAAATGAGACAGCAGGAGACCTTCGCCAAGGACTTGATGATCATCTTCAACGGCCGGACCAGCATGCAAGCGGGCGGGCTGCGGGCAGGCCGTCAAGTGAACTGGCAGGACTCGGACGTGCCCGCCGTGGCGGAGGAGGCTACTGCCTGCCGGTACGTCTTGCCGGAGCTCGAGCGGGAAAACTTATCCACGCGCAGCCTTTACAACAATGCCTCGCCGTTGGTCACGGGTTCGCTTCCCCCGTTCGCTGAGATTCGTTCGATCCGCATCGCTGAAGGGCGGTTCTATGACTGGGGGGACAATGCCCAGGGGCGCCGCGTGGCCTTCCTGGGCAGCAATATCAAGAAGCAGCTCTTCTCGACCCGTCCCGCTGTCGGTGAGAGCATTTACATCAACAACCTGCCTTACACCGTTATCGGAATCATGGAAAGCAAAGACCAGAACAGTTGCTATGACGGCTGGGACGTGGATAAGATCTTTGTCCCCTTCAGCGCCATGCTGCGCGATTTTCCCAACAAACCTCCTCAGCTCTCCACCAGCGTTGATCATTTGTTGGTGGCCCCGAAGTCGCTCGAAGAGCACGAAACCTGCAAGTGGCAAGTGCGCCGCGCGCTCGGACGCATCCACAACTTCGACCCTCGCGACAAGGAAGCCGCGCCCATCTGGGACACGGTCGAGGAGGCCAAGGCATTTCAGAAGATCATGGACAGCATGAAGCTCTTCTTGGGAGCGGTGGGCATCACTACCCTGTTGCTAGGGGGAATCGGCGTGATGAACGTCATGCTGGTGGCGGTGCGCGAACGCACCCGTGAAATCGGCGTTCGCAAAGCGGTGGGCGCCAGCGCCCGGGCTATTCTGAGCCAGTTCTTCATCGAGGCGCTCATCGTGGTTCTGTTGAGCGGTGGTCTGGGCATGGGCATCGCCTACGGTCTCTGCGCGCTCGTCGACCTTTTCCCCATGCCGACCTTCTTTGCGGGTCTCTTGCCAACCTGGAAATCCGCCGTGTTGTCATTCGCGCTGTTGGGCACCATCGCCCTGTTCTCGGCGCTTTACCCGGCTCGCCGCGCCGCCATGGTGGATCCCATCGAGGCGTTGCGATACGAGCCGGGGGGTTAGCTGTCAGCTTTCAGCTATCAGCTATCAGCTATCAGCTCTCAGCTTTCAGTGGACTCAAGGTGCGGAACAGGTAGAATGTGCCGTCCAGGAGATGTCATCGCAGACCAAGAGTGGGAGGCAAAGCGCAGTGAGGTCATTCAGATTTCATCCAGAAGTTGACGGCTGATAGCTGATAGCTGAAAGCTGACAGCCCAAGGTAAGAACGACGTGTTCCGAGAAATCTTCATCCAAGCCTGGTCCGCGCTCCGCCGCCAACCGCTGCGTAGTTTCCTCACCATGTTGGGGATTACGTGGGGTATTGCCGCTGTCGCCCTCCTGATTGCTTACGGCCGAGGGCTTCGGTCCGTGGTCGTCGCGTCCTTCGACGCCTTTGGCAAGGGAGCGGTCATATGCTGGCCCGCTCAGACCAGCGAGCAGGCGGGAGGCCAGCGCGCCGGCAAGCACGTGGTGTTCGAAAAAGCGGACCTGGACCTGGTTCGGGAAAACGTCACGCTGGTCCGGACCGCCTGCCTGGAAACGGTGCGTTGGCTTCCCATCTCTTACGGTGACCGTCTGGCCAATACCGCCATCCGCGGGGTCTGCCCCGAGTATGGCGAGATGCGCAACGAAGTGCCCAGCGCCGGCCGCTGGATCAGCCCTGAGGACGTGCTCGAGCGCCGGCGCGTGGCGTTCCTCGGAGCCCGTCTCCGGGAGAAGCTCTTCAGTGGCCAACCTGCCGTAGGCGAAACGGTTCGCATCAGCGGTACCCGGTTCACCGTGGTCGGAACCATGGACCGCAAGATTCAGGACAGCAATTATTTCACCAGCGACGACGAATCCGTCTGGATCCCGTATTCCACCGCAGGGGATATCTGGAACACTCGCTACGCCTCCGTACTGGTGTTTAAGCCTCTCGCGCCCCGGTTCGAAAAGGAGGCCATGAGGCAAGTGCGCGCGGAGGTGGCCAAGCGCCAGCGCTTTTCACCCACAGATGAGCGCGCCATCATGATGTTCGGCCGCGAGCAGTTCCGGCCCATCATCGATGGTATCACCATTGGCTTTGAGGCCCTGTTTACGTTCGTCGGAGCGCTCACCCTTGGCATTGGCGGCGTGGGGCTGATGAACATCATGTTAGTGGCCGTGGAAGAACGCATCCGGGAGATTGGCCTGCGCCGCGCCCTGGGCGCCCGGCGCTGGCAAATCCAGTTGCAGTTCCTGGCCGAAGCGCTTGTCATCACCGCCATTGGCGGCGCCATTGGCATTGGCCTCGCCTATGCTGCGTCCGCGGCCATCGGACCGCTTCCCCTTTACGGCCCTCTCTACGAAGACACATCCGGTAAAGGTGACATCCACCTTTATATTTCGCTTGGCACAGTCGGTGTTTCCACGGCCATCCTGATTTTTGTGGGACTCCTCAGCGGTTTGGCGCCAGCCATCCGCGCCTCTCACCTCAATCCTGTTGAAGCTCTCCGTTACGAATGAGCGCTTTCACAAAC
>JBAVYG010000118.1:0-16442 GCA_049698675.1 Terriglobia bacterium | reverse complement strand
TGGAGGTCCGAAGGAAATTAGCACAGGGCGGCGTCGCGGCCGCAATCAAAACGACGTTCTCCGTGTTCTCCGTGCCTCAAAAGCTTCAACACAGAGCACACGGAGCACCTCAGCGACCTCTGTGTTGAGACGGTTCTGACCACGGAGGACACAGAGGCACTACTCAGACGAGGAGAAATCGTCGCGCGCAGACGAGAAACCGGGTAGGACAGGGCGTCAGCCTCATGAGCGTTGACCTTACAGTAGCGCGCGTACAACGCAGGAAGGGGAGGTGGCAATCGATGTCAGGTTCCAGTAAACCTAGGCTTACTACTCCACTAGTTCGTGACAATGGCCACTTGCGGCCCGCAAGCTGGGAAGAAGCCCTTGACCGCACCGCCGCCGGCTTTCGCGGCTCGGTGGAGAAATACGGCCCGAAGGCTTTCGGCATGTTCAGTTGCTCGAAAACCACCAACGAGCTGAATTTCCTGGCCCAGAAATTTGCCAGGGTGGTCATGGGCACGAACAACGTTGACAGTTGCAACCGCACTTGACACGCCCCTAGCGTCGTCGGTCTGACGGCGGTTTTTGGTTGGGGTGGCGGTACCAGCTCGTATCTTGAGGTCGAGGATACGGACCTGATCGTGCTCTGGGGGTCGAACGCTCGTGAGGCCCATCCTATCTTCTTTCACCACGTTCTGAAGGGAATCCGCAAGGGTGCCCGGCTCTGGGTGGTCGATCCACGCCGGAGCGATTCGGCGCGCTGGGCGGACGTCTGGCTTGGGCCCGACGTGGGCTCGGACATCGTCTTGGCCAACGCCGTCGGCCGGGAAATCATCGCTTCGGGACTCGAGAACCGGACCTTTATCAAGCGGGCCACCGCCGGGTTTGACGCCTATCGCGCGCATGTCGAACGCTTCACTCTCGAGTACGCGGAGCACATCACCGGCGTGCCGGCGACTCTGATTCGTGATCTCGCCCATGCCTATGCACGCGCCCATCGGGCGCAGTTATGCTGGACGCTGGGCATCACAGAACATCATAACGCCGTTGATAATGTGCTCTCCCTGATTAATCTGGCTTTGCTCACCGGACACGTCGGCCGCTACGGTTCTGGCATTGCTCCTCTTCGGGGCCAAAACAATGTGCAGGGCGGGGGCGACATGGGCGCCTTGCCCGACCGATTGCCCGGATTCCAACACGTCGAGAACGACGAGCTACGCCAGAAGTTTGAACGCGCCTGGAACGTGAAGCTCCCTCCAAAACGAGGGCTTAATCTGAGCGGGATGTTCCAGGCCATGGAGCGCGGCGAATTGAAGACAGTGTACGTCCTCGGTGAGAATCCCGTTCACTCGGAGGCCGATCAGCACCGTTGCGAGCGCCTGCTGCGCGGATTGGACTTCCTGGTCGTGCAAGACATCTTCCTGACCGCGACCGCAGAGCTGGCACATGTGGTGCTACCGGCCGCAGCAGGCTGGTGTGAATCGGAGGGGACAGTTACAAACAGCGAGCGGCGAGTTCAACGAGTCCGCAAGGCCGTCGAGCCACCTCCGGGCGCGCGTGACGATATGGACATCGTTTGCGAGCTTGCCAGGCGCCTGGGTCATGATTGGGGCCGTCCCAGCGCGGAAGACGTTTGGAACGAGCTCCGGAAGCTTAGCCCCATGCTTGCAGGGATGAGTTACGACCGTCTGGAGGCCTTGGGCGGAATCCAGTGGCCTTGTTATGACGAGTCCCATCCGGGCGAGATGTTCCTCCACAGCCGCCTCTGGCAGGAGCCGCTTGTAGGGTCGAGGGCACAGTTCAGTGTGGTTGAATTTGAGCCACCGGTTGACGTTCTTGATGAGAGCTACCCGATCCGGCTGACCACCGGACGGCGTCTGGATAGCTACAACACCGGAGTTCAGACAGCCAGTTACCGGTCGCCCCTGCGCCGGCAGGAGGCGCTGGGACTTTCCCCCGAGGACGGGGCAAAGTACGCCGTAGCCGATGGAGAACGCGTCCGCATTAGCTCACGCCGGGGGGCAGTGGAGGCCTGTGTTCGATATGACACCTCGCTGCGGCCTGGCCTTGCCTTCCTCTCTTACAACCACCCGGACGAGGTGCCGACTAACTTCCTGACTATTGATGCGGTAGATCCGAAGTCGGGCACCTCTGAATACAAGGCTGCGGCCATCCGTATTGATAAACTTCCGGCCTAGGAAGGAGACCAAAGTGGATATTCACGTGACCGCAGAGCAGCCGACGCTCGAAGAGCGTGAGGCCGTCGATTCGGTCTTGGGGAAGGCCGAGTCAGGATGGTCGGGTGGCGAGCGGCACATCGAACTGGAGGGGCGATTCGCGTTTGGAGGGCATACTGACCGGGCGCGCCGTCACCTGTTGCTTCCGGTCCTGCATGCCATCCAGAGGCGGGTGGGCTGGATCAGTCCCGGTGCGCTGAACTATGTCAGCGCGCGGCTCGACATCCCGCCGGCTGAGGCGTTTGGCGTCGCGAGTTTTTACAGCTTGTTTTCGACCACGCCACGCCCGCCCCGGGTCCTCCATGTTTGCGATGACATCGCTTGCCAGACTCGAGGCGCCGAACATCTGTGCAAGAATTTGGAGCGGGCGCTGGGTCCTGCTGGGTCACCCGGCCCGGATGGGAAAACAACCTGGTTGCGCACCTCCTGTCTGGGGTTGTGCGAGCGAGCGCCGGCAGCTTTATTGTCGGTCGCAGGAGAGCGGCCGTGGGAAAAGGTCCTTGCTCCGGCCGAAGCCACGACCCTCATCGACGTTCTGTGCGGTGAGAGACAGGAACCCCTCGAGACCACGCCGGACTCCTTTCGCGCGGAGATTTCGGCGCCGCAGGCCGGGCAGCCAGGACTCAGGCTATTGCGCCGTATCGGCCGCAGCGATCCCGGAAGCCTGGACGATTATCGGGCACATGGTGGTTACGAGGCGCTGCGTGCGGCGTTGGCAATGGGTTGGGACTGGGTGGTGCGCGAAGTGGTTGCCTCCAAGCTCGTCGGTCGCGGTGGCGCCGCGTTTCCGGCCGGGAGAAAATGGGACCCGGCGAATCGTCCGCGCTATCTGGTGTGCAATGCAGATGAGTCCGAGCCGGGCACCTTTAAAGACCGTATCGTGATGGAGGGCGATCCTTTCGCGCTCATCGAGGCGATGACCATCGCAGGGTTTGCGACCGGCTGCGAGCAAAGCTACCTCTATGTCCGAGGCGAATATCCCTTGGCCGCCGAGCGCCTCGAACAGGCCATCGAGATTGCCCGCCGGCGAGGCTTCCTGGGCAGCAATATTCTCGGCCAGGGCCTGCGTTTCGACATTCAGATTTACAAGGGCGCTGGAGCTTACATCTGTGGAGAAGAGACCGCGCTCTTTAATTCCATCGAGGGTTACAGGGGGGAACCCCGCAGCAAACCACCCTTCCCGACCCAGGCAGGACTGTTCGGAAAACCCACCGTGGTGAACAACGTCGAGACGCTGATCAATGTACTCGAGATCGTGCGGGAAGGTAGTGAAGGGTTCGCGGCGGTGGGCACACTCGGGTCGACGGGCTCCAAGCTCTTTTGCGTCTCGGGCCACGTAGTCCGACCAGGTGTGTATGAAGCCCCCTTCGGAACCACTCTGAGGGAAATCATCGCACTCGCCGGGGGAGTCGGGGGAAGCGGACGCCTTCAGGCCGTGTTGTTGGGAGGCGCGGCGGGCACATTGGTGTCGCTGCTAGAGCTGGACGTACCGCTCACGTTCGAGGGCACACGGGCCATCCGCGCCACGTTGGGCTCCGGCGTGGTTGTGCTCTTTGACGATACCATCGACCTGCGGAAGATCCTGCTGCGCATCGCCGGCTTCTTCCGCGATGAATCTTGCGGCCAGTGCGTTCCTTGCCGCATCGGCGCCGTAAGGCAGGAGGAGGCGCTCGAGCGCCTTATCAGCGGCCATCCGCTCGGCTCGGTGGATGAAGAGATCTTACGCCTGGAAGAGATAGCGCAGGTGATGCGGGACAGCTCGATTTGCGGGTTAGGGCAAACGGCTTCGATCGCTGTCTTCTCAGCTTTGAGCCGTTGGCCACTGTTCCAGCCGCCGAGCCCTTAGCAGGATGTTGAAAAATGTTTGTGAATGCTGTCATTCCGACCCTGTGCGGAGCGAAGGGGAGGAATCTCGCTCTGGAAACCCCGATCTGATGGGGGCGAGATTCCTCGCGGAGTTTACACTGAGCGGGCAGAGCGAGATCCTTCGCTGCGCTCAGGATGACAGCGAAGGGCTCGGAATGACTGGCTAGACGGGTCTTTCAGGATTCGAGGAGCAAACCCCATGAGCGACCAACAAAGGCAGGACACGACGCCATCCGCCCTTCCACCTCATCCTATGCCGGGTATCATACCTATGCCGCCCGGTCCGCTACCGGTGATCCCGCTTGCTGCGCGGCGGAAAAGGGTGGACCTTACCATCGACGGCCGCAAAGTTTCGGTTCCTGAAGGAACGACACTTCTCGAAGCGACTCGGCAGCTCGGGATCGACATGCCGACTCTCTGCTTTCTCGAGACTCTCACCCCGGTCAATGTGTGCCGAATCTGCGTGGTCGAGGTCGAGGGCTCGCGTCCGCTTGTCCCTGCATGTTCGCGCAAAGTGGAGCCGGGGATGGTAGTGAGAACGGACACGGAGCGGGTGCGGCTCAGTCGACGGCTGGTCCTGGAGTTCCTGGGCTCGTCCATCGACATCTCGACGGCGCCGCAGCTCCAGGCGTATATGGTCCAGTACGGCGCTCACCCGGAGAGATTCGGTCCTTGCGCTGCGCCACGGGCTGATCGGGATGCGGCGCTCCCGGGGTGCCATACTCCGACCGATGGATCGCATGCCGCTACAGTGGCGCAGCCGGTCAAGATCGACAACGACCTCTACGTGCGCGACTACAGCAAGTGCATGCTTTGCTATAAGTGCGTACAAGCCTGTGGCACGGAAGCTCAGAACACGTTTGCCATTGCCGTCGCCGGCAGAGGCTTCGACGCGCGCATTTCGACTGAATATGCTGTGCCGTTAGCGGAGTCCGCCTGTGTATACTGCGGCAACTGCATCGGCGTGTGCCCCACGGGGGCGCTCATGTTTTCGAGTGAATATGAAATGCGGCAAGCCGGAACATGGGATGAATCGAGGCAGACCAGCACCGATACCATCTGCCCTTATTGCGGGGTGGGGTGCACCATTAGACTTCACGTTCAAGATAACAGGATCGTCAAAGCCGCTTCGCCCTTGGACCACGACATCACAAGGGGAAACCTCTGCATCAAAGGACGCTTCGGCTGGCAGTTCGTACATGGTTCCAATGGCGACGCCGAAGCGCACGGCTGAAGGCAGACGCTGCATCGTGCGCCGCCCTGACGGATGCCACGCACCCGGATTCCGAAGCTGGAATCGTCTTTCATCCTGAGCTCGCATATGAAGGCTCGAGCGACCAAAACAATTACACGCCTCCGGAGGTTTGCGGCCAGTTTGCTGCTGGCTATGTCTCTCGGGACGGTTTATGCCGTGCCGCAAACGGCCTCCTGGCACGGAACAATCCGCAACGCCCACGGGGACGCGTTGCCAGGTGCGCAGGTCGAACTGCGAGCCGTCGAGGGCGACCGTGTTGTTGACGCCACCGCCGACTCGAACGGTGCCTTCACTTTTAACGCCATTGCGGCCGGCAGTTATCACGTCTCTGTGCATTGGCAGCAAGAAACTTTAAGAAGCGAGTCGCCCCTGGAAATCCGCGCCGGCGAGAATGTTGCGGTGTGGCTCGACATCTCGCCGGATGGCCGGCGGCTGCTCTTGCGCGCCAAGGGACATTCAGGTTCGAGCCTCTCGGCAGGAGGGACTGGGCCCAACGAGGCTGCTACCGCTGGCCCGCATGGAAGCGGTGGGGAGAGGTTATCGAGCAAACAAGTCTCGAGCCTGCCGCTCAACCAGCGCGACTTCAGCCAACTGCTTCTGCTCGCGGGCGGCACTCAAACCGACACCAACGGTTCCTCGAACTTTACTCAACAGTTTGCCGTCAACGGCCAGCGGGGAACCACCGCCGTCTTCGCCATGGATGGCATCTTCGTCAGCGACCCCGAAATGGGCGGCGCGACCTTCTCGAACTTTAATGTGGAGGCAATCCAGGAGATTCGTTCCAACTCGGGGGTGATGCCGGCGGAGATCGGCGCAGGGGCAGCGTCCTACACTGATGTTATCACCAAGTCAGGCGCTTCGGCGGTCCACGGGGCGGCCTTCTCATTCGTGCGCAACGCCGCCTTTGATGCGCGCAACTTCTTTGACCGGCGCTCGCTGGCTCAGCCCGGGCGCATCCCACCCTTCGCCCGCAATGAGTTTGGTTTCACCAACGGGGGGCCGGTCGTGTTGCCGGGCCTTTACGACGGCCGCGGTCGGACCTTTTATTTCGGCCAGTACCAGGGTTTCCGTCAGGTGTTGGGAACCACCCAGGTCTTTCCGGTCCCCACCCTCGCTGAACGTCAGGGTTTCGACACTACCGCTTACCCCGGCGACACGCTGCTGGTTCCCGTCAATCCTCAGGTTGCGCAAGTGCTGGCGCGTTACCCCTTGCCGGACGACCCCCAGGGAGCCTACGGCGCACGCACCTACGCTATTTCTTCCAAGGTCGTGACCAACAGCGACCAGTTTTCAATCCGCATTGACCACCGCATTTCGGACAAGGCGCAATTCTTTGCCCGCTTCAATTTCGACAACCTCACCGGACCTACCACCAATCCCGGTCAGACGGCTCTTGACCCCAGCTTTGGGGTGACCTTTTTCAACCACCAGCGCCACCTCGGGCTGAGTTACACCCGTACGGTATCGCCGCAGATGACCTCGGAGTCCTCCTTTGGGTTCATTCGCACCACTCCCACTTATCCCCCGCTCAATCTGACTCAGCCCGGAATGAACTTTGCCGACGGTTTGTACGAATCGTTCAACTCCACGGCGGGGTCCCTCATGGCGGCTTTTGGAAACCTCTTCCAGGCCCGCCAGAATTTCACCTACGTGGATGGCAAGCACACTTTCAAGTGGGGCGCCGAAGCTCGCTTCAACCGCGACACAACGCTTTTCGGGATAAGCCCCAATGGCGCCTACACGTTCGGGGGCGGGCCCTCCTACGCACTCGAGGACATACCTTCCTCGAGCGGCCAGCACGATATCCACATCGGAGACCAACTGCCGGATACGCTGACCAGCTTCCTGACCGGCGCCCCGCACTCTTACACGATCTCCGTTGCTCCACCCATGTTTGCCCAAGGGAGCCACATCGGAGAAGTGGCGGTACGGCGTGAGGCCTACAATTTCTTCTTTCAGGATGCCTGGAAGATTTCTCCTCGCCTGATGTTCAACTACGGCCTGCGCTACGAAGTGACGACCCCCCTTCATGCCGGCCACAAACTTACCGCGGGGCCAATCTTTGTCGGGCCTGACGGGAGTTCCGCCCGTTCCTGGGATCCCGACGCACAACTCAAGTTCTTGGTAAACCCACAACCGCCCTACAGCTTCGATTGGCACGGCTGGGGACCGCGACTGTCACTCGATTGGAATGCTACCGATAGGACCGTTCTTCACGCCGGAGCGGCCATCACCACCGTGCTGATGAATCCCTGGATGGACAACTTCATGACGGGCGGCACACCGTTTGTGGTGACTCCGCTGGTCATTGCCATGCCCGGGACGCCGGTCCCCTTCGAGAACAAGGTAACTCCCCTGAAGATCCCGGTGATGCTCACTCCCGAGGGGCAGCCCGTATTTCCGCCCGGCCAGCCCACCGATAACGTGGCCCCCAATACCGAACTTGATGTGGTGCGATTTGCCGAGGATTTGGCCGCAGAAGCCCCCGGACAGCCGTTTCGTCCCTACCCGCTGGTCGGCATGGCCCAGGATTTCCGCAACGGTTACATCCAGACCTACACGGCGGGGCTGGAGCACGAATTCGGAGATCTGAAGTTCAGCGCCTCCTACGTGGGGACCGCCGGGGTGAAGCTTGCCGACCTGGTTAATGTCAATGGCTACGGGGGCGCCATCGCCGGGTTTGCGCCCTTTACGCGTTTTGACGCGACAGGGCAAGCGGTGGGCGGGGTTGGTCCCGTCACCCTCATGAGCACGTGCTCTCATTCCACCTTCCATTCCCTCCAGGCCGGCTTGGCGAAGACTTCTCCCCGCGCGGGGCTGGGTTTCCAGGCGAACTACACCTGGTCGAAATCGCTCGACGATTCAAGCACCCCATCGCCAGGGTTCTTTGGTTCGGGCACGAACACCATCCTCCAGACGCCGCCGCAGGATCCGCGCAATCCTGGTGCGGAAAAAGGCCTCTCCATCTTCGACATCACGCACGCGGTCTCCCTCAGCCTCATCCAGGAACTACCCTTCGATCGCTTTAGCTTTTTGCGGCCACTGGGGCGGAAGGTGACTTCCGGCTGGCAATTCCTGAACATCACAGCGCTCGCCAGCGGCCTGCCCTTCTCGGTTTACTCGGGGGTGCAACAAACCGGCATTGGCGTGAACAGCGCCGACCGGCCTGACCAAGTGGGGCACCCGGTTTTCTCCACCGGCCGCAAAATCCGCGAAGACTATTTCGGCCTCGGCCACGCGAACCCGTCGTTCTTTTCCATTCCCATCCATCTGCCGGGAGGGACAGGCCCCAACCAGGGAAGGTTCGGGACGCTTGGTCGCGATACCTTTCGGGGGCCCGGTCTTCACAACTTCGACGTGGCGCTCACCAAGGATACGGAGCTTGCCCACCGCAGTGGGGGCGAACCCATCGCACTGCAGTTTCGCGCCGAGTTCTTCAATGTTTTCAATTTAGTCAATTTTGGACTGCCTTCCAACGTCGTGGTCGGGTCGGGCTTCGGCATCATCAGCCAAACCGCCGCGCCCTCGCGCCAGATCCAGGTCTCCCTCAAGCTGCTCTATTAAATCGAAGCGGGATACACGACCTCCGCGGACACCACTGTCTTCATAGTCTCTCTTTAGGGGCTATGAACGAAGGAAGCACTCACTCGAAGTGTATGCAGATGCCCGTGTAGTAGAGAGTTCGTTGCCCACGGATGGAATATAAGGCATAGACGTACCAGGAATTGTGGAATTGACGAACATAAAGTGCAACCAAAAGAGCATAAAAGCGTAGGGTTCGCGATATAACGGTCGATCGAGTTTTTGCCAGGGACAACACGCCAGCGAGACAACCAGCCACCCGCTCGCGGAATCGAAGAAGCAGCAGACAAGCGCATCCGATCAGGAAGGTGGGAGACGATGGCGAAAGTTTTCAGCTTTACAGCAAAGGCAGCAGTCCCAATTGCGGCGTGTTTTCTGGCGGCATTGCTGGTGGTAGTGGCGCGCGCCCAAGACAAGGTGCAACTGACCGGCCACTGGAATTTCAACCAGGACCAGAGCGACGATGCGCAGCAGAAGGTTCACGACGCGCAGCAAAACAGCCAGCGCGGCGGTGGCTATCCAGGTGGCGGAGGCGGGTACCCCGGCGGGGGCGGCGGCATGGGACGTGGCGGAATGGGCGGCATGGGAGGAATGGGTGAGGGCATGGGTCGCGGCCGGGGGGGAATGGGGAATCCTGGTAGCGGCGTCAGCAGCCAGGAGTGGGGTCGCCTCGCTGAGAATCCTAAGTTCTTGCGGATCGACCAGCGCTCCGACCAGTTTGTGGTCATCGACGACTCCGACCGCGCCCAAACTTTTTACCCTGACGGCAAAAAGCATAACGATAAAGATGCGGACGGCAACAAGATCTCGACCAAGGCCTCGTGGGAAGGCGGCGCCTTCATCGCTGAGACCAAGCTGCCCCACTCGGAAAAACTCACGCAAACGTTCCGCATGAGCGAAGACGGCAAACAGCTCCACGTAATTACTCGCTTCGCGGCTTCCTCGGGCAACGTGTCGGTCAGCATTCGGCGGGTGTACGACATGGGGAAAGCGCCAGCACAGTAGGGCTGAGAAGCGGCCGATTCTTGCCCCGTTCGGGCTGGCTCCTGTTCCATGCTTGACACGGCCCATCCCTTAACCGGAATTCGCTTTTTAGCGTTCCGGCGCCTGCGCGTATATCCCGTTTGTCTCCAAGCGAGCCCTTTCCGTGCATTTTCCCTCTCCGAGATGGTGCTCCAAACCGTGCGAGGTTTGATTGGGAAACCCAGGCTTGAAGGGGCGGCCCCGGTGAGCGGTCACTCCGAATTAACACCGGCGTGGGGTCGCCAGGCGCAGCCTCGCGCGGTCTTGTGATTCGAGTCGTGCGAAATGCGCTTCAAAGACGGGGAGCGCCCATGCAGAGCCTCGCTAGGGTCGGATGCTCAAGAATGGTGGCGTTGATTAGAGCTGAGATCGTGGCCTTGACGTCCAAAAGCTCTTCATACCTGCTTTCAGGTCCCCCACTCCAGACGAGCTTCACCTCATCAAGAGCTTTCTTTTCCATTTCCTTCGAATGCATGCTGTACAACTCGTGCTTCAAATACTCGGTCACAGAGTCGAATTCGTCCTGGTCAAGCCACATGCCGTGACATTGCGGACACCAATCAATAACAATCGACGATTTCCCAAAAAGGACAGAAACCATCTTGACGTTTTTACATTTAGGACATACACGCTTAGTTGCCACTGCGCTTGTTTTCTCGATGTTGTTGATTTCATCATTGAGCCAGCGCATTGACCCGTGCTCGACTTTATTTTTCAGTCTTCGCAATTCATCCTTGAACAACCAAATTCCCTTGCAGGCCGGACAGCCTTCAAATCTCATCGAGAACACGGTGTACTCATCAAGGGGCTTCCCGCATCCGGGGCACTGGTCAGCCGTGGTCCTCTCCAGCTTAGCGCCCTTGATCGGGAGCACTTGCACCTGCGTATCAGTCTCGCTGCTTTTCCTTTTGATCCGCTTATACCAATAGGGGACATGCACATTGTTCACGAAATCAGAAAATCCCTTCCCGCTTACCGGCATAATCTTCGCCAGTTCCTTGTCAATTAAGTCGAGCTCGCCACCATCAAGCCAAAAACCGCCGCAGTCCCTGCAATGGTGGAGGATAATATCCGTAGAGTTCAGAAATCGTACCGGATACAAATTGGAGTTGTCGCATCGAGGGCACTTCCGTATCTGTTTCTCGGGCTCCTCGACCGCGTCCTGTGAGCAGTATTCGATGCTTCCTTCCACTTGAAAAGCCATCTTGTCCAGTTCGCCTTTATCTAACCAGAGGCTTCCGCACTTCTCGCACATGTCGTAAGAGACGAGATCGTTTTTCGTGCTCACCTGATTGTCCATCATCTCGGTGCCACAATTTAGACATCTCATTTCGCCCTATCTCCGCAAAACTGATTTAAGAACGCATCAACAAAGGTCTTGTCCTTCTTGATCGGACCGCCACAGATCCGCTGATCCGGTCGTTAGCCTCGGTCACATCTTTGACGGCCTGTTTGTTCATATCGGCAATGTGGACACGTGCTCCGTCCGCAGCGAAGGCCTTGGCAATAGCCGGACCAATGCCGCTTGCTCCGGCCGTAACGAGTACTCGCTGGGTTATGATCATCCTCGTTCATCGATTGGTTAAACCACAGAGGTAATCATGATTAGCTTGCCAATCACTACAATCGTAATTTGGCTTGTATTTTGGCTTTACTGCATCAGGCAGCGTGCTTTTTCACCCATGCGACATACCGGTCCATCCAGTTTTGCAGGAATTGTTTGCTGTCTGTGCCGATGTTGCCGGCCTCGTCAAACAACCCTTCCTTCAACTGGATGAATGCTTCGGGTTGGCCAAGCGTCGGCACGTCCAGATACGCGAGAACGTTGCGCAAATGCTGTTGTGCGATGGCCGTGCCGATGGGACCGATCGAAACGCCCAAAACACCAGCCGGCTTGCCCGCCCAAGCGTTTTGGCCATGAGGACGCGAAGCGTGGTCGATTGCGTTCTTGAGCACGCCAGGTATTGAACGGTTGTATTCGGGCGTCACGAATAGAAGACCATGGGCGGCCTTGATTTCGACCTTCAGCCGTTTGACGGACTCGGCCTGGTTCGCGTCGTCGTCCTGGTTGTAGAGCGGTAAGTCGCCGATTTGTGCCTGCTTGAACGATAACTCCGACGGCGCCAATCTTACAATGGCGTTACCCAGCTTGCGGTTGAATGAATCTTGGCGAAGGCTACCGATGATAACGGCAATTTGGTACCGGCTCATGACGATCTCCTTTAAATGTTATAGATGTTAGGTTTCCTTCAGTATCCTGCCGCCGCCAATTCGCCGTTCAGTGCCCGTTAGATCTTGAGGCCCAGGCCTTCAGCGACACCCTGGCCATACTTCGGATCGGCCTTGTAGAAGTGTCGGATCTGTAGTTCCTGAATGCGCTGTGAAACGGTCTTCATGCTCACGACGATGTTGCCGATTAGCCGTTCACGGGCGTCCGGGGTCATGAGCCGAAAGAGATCTCCGGGTTGTGAATAGTAGTCCTCATCCAGACGGTGATTGTGGCGGTCCACCGAACCGCTGATCGTTCGCGCGCGCTCGCGGTACGCCGGATCCTCCACCGGACCATTGAAGCTGTTGGGCTCGTAGTTCGGCGCAGAACCGAAGTTTCCGTCAAAGCGCATGGCGCCATCGCGTTGGTAAGTGTGAACCGGGCACTGTGGCTTGTTCACCGGCAGCGCCTCGTAATTCACCCCGATGCGATAGCGATGGGCGTCCGGATACGAAATCAGCCGCCCCTGCAGCATCTTGTCGGGCGAGTAACCCATGCCCGGCACGATATTCTTTGGGTCGAAGGCCGCCTGCTCGACTTCTGCGAAGTAGTTCTCGGGATTGCGGTTCAGTACCAGTTCGCCCACTTCCACAAGCGGGTAATCCTTATGCGGCCAAACCTTCGTCAGATCGAACGGGTTGATGTGATATGTGTCGGCTTCCTTTTCCGGCATGATCTGCACGCACACGCGCCACTTGGGGAAGTCGCCTTTCTTGATGGCTTCGAACAGATCTCGTTGCGCGTAATCGGGATCCTTGCCGCGCATTTCGTCGGCCTGCTCGCGTGTGAAGTTCTTGATCCCCTGCTTGGTCTTGAAGTGCCACTTCACGTAGAACAGTTCGTTCTTGCTGTTGATCAGGCTGAACGTATGGCTGCTGTGGCCGTTCATGTGGCGATACCCGTCGGGGGTTCCGCGGTCGGAAAAAAGAATCGTCACCTGGTGCAGCGATTCCGGCGAGAGCGACCAGAAGTCCCACATCATCGTGGGCGACTTCAGGTTCGTCTGCGGATCGCGTTTCTGCGTGTGAATGAAGTCGTCGAACTTAAGAGGATCACGGATGAAGAAGACGGGCGTGTTGTTCCCCACCATATCCCAGTTGCCCTCTTCGGTGTAAAACTTCAGCGCGAAGCCGCGCGGATCGCGCTCGGTGTCGGCCGATCCCTTTTCGCCGCCCACAGTGGAGAACCGCAGGAATGTGGAGGTACACTTTCCAACTTCAGAAAACAATTTCGCCGTCGTGTACTTCGGCATCTCCGGATTGTTGCAGACGAAATAGCCGTAAGCGCCGGAACCCTTTGCGTGGACTACGCGCTCAGGGATGCGCTCGCGATTGAAATGGGCCATCTTCTCGAAAAGCAAAAAGTCTTCAAATACGACCGGCCCGCGTGGCCCCACGGTAAGCGAATTCTGGTTGTCGCCCACTGGGCGTCCTGCCGCCGTTGTCAGTTTCTTCTTTTCCATAGACCCTCCTCGCTAATGTTCAATTCGGACCCCAGGATTTCCAACTTGGCATCCTGAACTACATCAGTATACATCCCACCGGCTCGTTCGCGACCTTACTTTTGCACTCCAGACGCCAGCGCGCCGTCTGGCAGCCAAGCGTGCGCCTTCGGGATAGAGTCAACCCGCATCTTGACCCCTTTCGCATAGGTTTTCTCGGACACCACGCCCCTCCCGGCTGGCTACCTCCGGTCAGTTGATGGGACTCAGGGAAGTGGTCTGCTAAGATAAGCGCACTGGGCTACGTCCATGCCCCCAGGAAGGCGGGCCGCGAGTGGCATCAAAGGTCTGCGATGAGCGCCCGGGGCGCGCCTCACTCCACTCCCGGCTCGCGGCGTGGAAGTGTCTCTTGACAAAGCCGACGCCGTCATAGACGGAATTTGGGCTAAATTGTGCTAGCTGGTCTTGAGCTTCTGGATTTCCTGCGTCAAAGCCGGGACGATTTCGAAAAGATCTCCCACAATGCCGTAAGTTGCGACCTCAAAAATCGGCGCTTCCTTGTCCTTGTTGATGGCCACAACCGTATGCGAGCCCTTCATCCCCACCATGTGCTGGATGGCGCCTGAGATTCCCAGCGCAATGTACAGTTTGGGGGCCACGGTCTGCCCCGAACTGCCAACTTGACGGTCCATCGGCAGCCATCCGCTATCACAGATCGGACGGGAGGCGCCGATTTCGGCGCCCAGTGCTTCCGCCAGCTTCTTGGCCAGTTCAAGGTTTTCAGGAGCCTTGATGCCGCGCCCTACCGCAACGATGATCTCCGACTGCGACAGATCCACTGCCTGCTTGGCCTCACGAAAGCGCTCACTGGGCCTGGTCCGGATGGTGTCTGCTGAAAGAGTGGTTGGGACCCATGTAATTTTGGCGGAAGCAGTCCCGCGTCGCACAGAGTCCTCTCGGAAGGCTGCGGCCTGGAAAGAGACGAAATGCGGCGGCTCCCCGGCAAACTCCACATCGGCAGCAAATTTCCCCTGGAAAACCTGCCGCACGAAGATCACCCTCTCGCCTTCACAACGGTACCCCAGGCAGTCACTCACCAGCGCCTGATGTAGCGACGTCGTCAGCTTTGGAGCGAAATCGCGGACCAGGTAGGTGTGGCTGAAAACCACGAAACGAGGCTTCTGTTGCTGGACAACCTCCCGGAGCGCGTGCACGTAGCCGTCCGCCGTGTAGTCGGCGAGCAAGGGGGAATCGACGCACAGTACTTCGTGGAGCTCGAGGGCGGCAAGTTCTGAGGCGAGGGGCGCAATATTGTGGCCCAAAAGGACAGCAGAAGCCGAACCCCCGAGCTGCTGAGCGAGTTGCTGCCCGGCCGCCATGGCTTCCCATGTGGGTCGGCTTGCCTTGCCCGCTTGCTGCTCCGCGAAAACCAGAACCGATTCAGCCATGTCCGTTTCCCATGCTTCTCAGGTCAATGATTGATGAGCATAGAAGTCCCTGCCTTGGGTTTTCGACCTTCCGCGCTTTCCCTTGAACGTTGTCGTGGAACAAGTGTTCCAGGTCCCACGCAGAAGCAGGACGGTGTAACAGTTATTTCGTGACAGCCCCTTGACGTGTTTCTTACTTGCCTTCAGGGGTCGATTCCGCAAAGCCCGCGTCAGGAGTCGCAGGCTCTGGGGGTTGTTCTTGCTGCTTTTTCGTCTTCGATGGCCTGGCATTCCTCTTGGGCTTTCGGGCGGGTGCTCCGCCAAATGAGCCCAAGCACTCGCACACCAGCTCGAGTGGAATCGTCTTGTAGAATTTGCCGGCTTCAAACTTTCTGATCTGTTCACGCCAGCCAGGGTTGGCTCGAGCCGCTTCGAGGGCTTTTTGGTCTCGCCAGAAGACCACCCAGAAGTATTCAGGCTTGCGGGCCTCGAAGATCTTGATAAAGTAAGCCTCCTGGCAGCCATCGATTTTCTTGAGGGCTGCCAAGGTCACTTGCCGTCCAAAGCTCTCGTAATCTTTGATTCGCTTTTTTCGTGCGCGCATTCTCCAGATGTGGACAAACATTGCAAGCCTCCTGTAGAGGCGGCTTTACGCCGCCACTGGGCGAGGTAAACTCGCCGCTACGTTAAATCACCCGGGACTCGTTCCTTAGTTTATCGACCAAGCGTGCGGCAATTTCCTTGGGGCTACCTTGCAAGAATTCTGTTTGGGTCGCCTTGGCCGGCACGTACACCTTCAAAACCCGCTGTCGTGGGGCAAGCTCCCCCTGGCTCAAACCCAAGTCGGCGGCAGCCAACTTCCGGATGGGCTTCGTCTTTGCCGCCATGATTCCCTTGAGCGTGGCGTAACGCGGCTTATTAATGCCTGACTGGATCGTCAATAGCGCAGGGAGGGGCATTTCAATCCACTGAAACCAGCCGCCTTCAAGCTCCCGCTTCACCTTGAGCGTCGCACCGTCCACCTGGATTTCCATAAGGATGGTGGAGTGGGGCAGACCCAGCAACTCCGCGAGTATGACTCCGGTTTGAGCGAAGCCGAAATCGTCCGACTGCAGGCCGGTTAAAACGAGATCCGGCTTTTCCTCCTGAATGGCCCGTGACAGGGCGAGCCCGACGCCATAGGCATCGAGGCCCTCAAAGGCAGCGTCATCCAGATGGAGGGCCCTGTCAGCTCCTTTGGCGAGCGCTTCTTTGATGGCCTTTTGCGCGCGCGCGGGACCCAGGCAACAGAGCACCACTTCTCCACCCTGCTTCTCCTTCAGGCGCAGCCCTTCCTCGAGTGCATAGATGTCCGGCTCGT
>JBAVYG010000117.1:0-3004 GCA_049698675.1 Terriglobia bacterium | reverse complement strand
GAGATACGGTGGACATTGGCTATATGGACAACAACCTCCGCGACGTGCGGGTCTGGCTGGACCTCGGAAATCCTTAGCAGAATGGTGAAAGAAGTTGTCAGTTGTCAGTCAAAAGATCGGAGCTAGGGACTGGGGGCACAAGAGCATTGAGTGATTGAATCACTGAGTCATTGGGTCATTGGAAAGCAGGGCTGGGAGCAGGAGCAATTCTCAATTTGAAATTTGAGATTTGAAATCTGAAATTTGGAATTTTGAATTGCTTTATTTGTTCTGCCTAGTGCCTACTGCCGACCGCCCTCTTTTCCCTGACACCTGAAACCTGGCACCTGAAACCTGTCTTTTCGAGGCAACACAAATGGGCTTGGACGAACTCTATGGAAAGGTTTCGCTCGTGACTGGCGCTAGCCGCGGCATCGGCCGGGCCATCGCTGTCGCGCTTGGGGAGGCGGGGGTTGACGTTGTCGTGAACTACCTCACGCAGGAGGGCGCGGCCCAGGAAACCTGCGAGCGGGTCCGGGCCCACGGACGACGCGCCTTGGCCATCCGGGCGGACGTCTCTCAAGCGGCGGAGGTCGCGCGGTTGGTGAAGACCGTCCAGGAGCAACTGGGGCCGGTGGAGATCCTGGTGAACAATTCCGGAATCACGCGCCCCCAGCCCTTGAACGAGATCACTGAGAAAGACTGGGACGAGCTCCTGGACACCAACCTGAAATCCATGTTCCTGGTAACGCAGCAAGTCCTCCCCGGTATGCGCGCCCATCATTGGGGACGGATCATCAACCTCTCATCAGTTGCCGCGCAAACGGGCGGCGTCGTGGGTCCCCACTATGCCGCTTCCAAGGCCGGCATTCTAGGCCTCACTCACTCTTACGCGGCGCTTCTCTCAAAAGAGGGCATCACGGTGAACGCCATCGCTCCGGCGCTCATCTACACCGAGATGGTAGCTGTCAATCCAAAGGCCCGCGCGGACCTCATACCAGTCGGGCGCTTCGGCGCCGTCAAGGAAGTGGCCGACGTGGCGGTCATGCTGGCGCGCAACGGTTACATCACCGGGCAGACGATTAACGTGAATGGCGGCTGGTACATGAGCTGAAGAAAGGGGCTGGGGAGTACGGGCTGGGGCCTGGGGAAAGCAAAGTAGGCAGTGGGCAATTCACAATTCACAATACAATTCACAATTCAGATCGGATTTTCATCAGGAGGTAGCAATGCCGAATTCGATTGGTTTCATCGGCCTCGGAATCATGGGCCAGCCCATGGCTCTGAACATACTTAAGGCCGGACATAAGCTGACGGTTTATAACCGCACGGGCAGCAAGGCTGAACCTCTGAGGCAGGCCGGGGCCCAAGTGGCCTCGACTCCCGCCGCAGCGGCGAAGGACGCCGATTTCGTCATCATAATCGTGACTGACAGTGCGGCGGTGGAAGAGGTTGTGCTCGGCAGAGACGGCATCCTCGGGACCGTCGCTTCGGGCGCCATTGTCATCGACTCGAGCACCATCAGCCCCGTCGTCAGTCGCAAGATGGCCTGCCACGTCGCCGGCCAAGGCGCCAGTTGGCTGGATGCTGCTGTGACGGGGAGCAAACACGGCGCGGAAAAAGGCGAACTGACTTTTATGGTCGGTGGCGACCGCGGCGTATTCGAACGCGCCCTGCCTATCCTTCAAGTGCTGGGCAAGAAGCACATCTACTGTGGCCCAAATGGTATGGGGCTTTCAGCCAAGCTGGCATAGAACGCCATTCAGGCCACGATGCTCGAAATCTTCTGTGAGGGTTTAGTCCTGGCCGCCAAGGCCGGGGTGGCGCCGCAAACTATGTTGGAGATCCTTCAGTCCAGCCTGGCCCGCGCCGGACTCACGGATTTTAAGGCGCCGTTTATTTTCAAGGGCGACTTCACTCCCTACTTCCCGCTCAAGCTGATGCACAAGGACCTCGAGCTGGCCATGGAAGCCGGGTATGCGCAGAACGTGCCCCTGCCCACCCTGGCGGCAGTGAAAGAAGTGTATAGCGCCGCCAAGGCCCAGGGAAAAGGCGACCTCGACTATGCCGCTGTCATTACATTCCTGGAGGAATTGGCAGGAGTGAAGGTGCGCTCGAAGTAGGCGCTCTGTAGGGGGACGGCTTGCCGTCCCCTGATGTTCGTGTGGGCCATCGACGAGGGTAGGGCAAGCCCTACCCCTACATGCGTTACAGTGAGACGATGATGCCAGCGTATCCCACGACAGCATCCCGGTCGCCACTAGTATCAGCAGAAGTGGCGTACTTGATAAGTTCCGCGCTCTGGGCGCCAAGGTCTTTCGCCGCCGTCAGCATGGCGATGGTGGGACCGTAGCCGCACATCGAGATGTCGTCGTGGCGCAGCACCTCGTAAAGGCCCGGCGGGTCGAGCGCCAAGATCTTGTCAATCGCCTTGCGGTCCTTCTCGCGGGTTAAGCTGTCCGGTTCATAATGGTTCATATCGCTGGAAGCGATGATCATTACGGGGGCGGTGGGTCCCACTGCCTGGGCGATGCCGTGGCCGAGAGATTCCAGCCCGGAATACCCGCCCACCCCGATGACAATGGGAACGAACTTGAACTCTCCCACGCTGCGCTGGAGGAAGGGAAGTTGGACTTCCAGGGAGTGCTCGTCTTCATGCGCTTCCGCATCCTCCATGAGTAAGTGGCAGGAGTGACGCAGCAGGCGTGCCAGGGCGGAATCCACCGGCACCCTTCCTAAAGGAGTTAACCACTCTCCGCTGGACATGATGGCCAGTGGCGCGCCGCGGCCGGTATGGTTCGGGCCGAGGATGATGTAAGTGGGCCGCTTGGGCAGCCTGGCGAAAACCGCCCCGGCCACGTGCCCCGAGTACATGTAGCCTGCGTGAGGTACTACACATCCCAAAGCGCCTTCGATCTTCGCCTGTTCGTTACCCAGGCATTGATCGACCTGACGCGCCAGGGACTCCGGCCGGCCAGGGTAAAACCGGCCCGCAACCGCAGGCGGTCGTATGGTGGGGGATGGC
>JBAVYG010000116.1:0-12575 GCA_049698675.1 Terriglobia bacterium | reverse complement strand
ATGTTTGGTGCTGAAGATCAGGTGAACGTAGAGTTGCGAAAGCGATTGCGGCATGGGGGAACACCTATCTCGCCCTTTCAGGGCCGGGGGTAAAATTGGGGGATAATCTTAACCCAGGCCGTTGGCCTGGGCTTCATTAGTTCGCCCCTTTGGGGCTAAATCAACGACCCTCGGGGCTGAATCATCACCCCTCTGGGCTGAATCAACGAACCTTTGGGGCTGGATCTACGGCCCTCTGGGACTGAATCCACGGCCCCCTGGCGCTTAAAATATTGGCAGGTTTCTCCGCAACCAGCAAGCACCTGGACGGTCGGCTTTCCGTATATTTGACGGTCAGTCAACTCCCGGTTGACGGGCCACTCGGAAGCTACTCCGGTCCACAAGTCCCCTTCGAGGAAGATTGTGCTGGTACAGCATTCGCTGGGATTCATCGCGAGTAACGCCGTAGTGTTGACCGTACCGATCAAGTCCGGAATGGTCGCCTATTCGTAAGCAACTGTCTGTGATCCCGTCTCAAACCGGCGACGTTGGTTCGGTGTCGACCTCCAGCCCAGAGAGCTTAAGCTCGAATCCGGCGGGCTGGCGCAGACGGTGGTTTTCACCGTCTGCGATCTCCCGACTATCGGATGGCGCGGAGGGCGGCTTCGGGTTCGCGGCTGATGATGGTTAACAAGATGCGGGCTGCGCCGGTGGGCTCGCGTTCACCGTTTTCCCATTTACGCAGCGTCGCCGGGCTCAGGCCAAAAGTGCGAGCAAAGGCCTGGCGGCTCAATCCGACTCTCTTGCGGGCGGTTTTGATATCCGCCGGTTTCACGGCAATGCGGACGACCCGCGCGGCGGCAGACTTATCCCCCCGGCTGTGCGCGAGGGCTTCCTCCAGACCCTGCATGATTCCCTCAAAAGATCGCTTGCTCATATTTTTGTCCTTCGAAGCTGCTGTTTGATCTTCGCCACAACCTTGGCGAGCGCATTTCGCTCCGCCGTCGTCAGGTTGGCCTTTTCATTTTTGCCGAAGATATGAAGCAGATAAATCGGCCTTTCGGCGTTGTAATAATAATAAATCACTCGCACGCTACCGCTTTTGCCTCTGCCGCTCCTGGCGAATCGAATCTTACGGATGCCTCCCGTGCCTGCCAGAACATCGCCCCGCGAGGGATCAGTCGCCAAGAAATCGATAAGCTCATTCCGCTCGTTCTCCAACAGAAGTTTTTCGGCGCGCGACACATAGTGACGTGTCTCAACGACCGTCTGCATCCTTGAATTGTGCCCCATTGGGGCCAATCCGTCAACGACGGATTTGGCGCGAGGCGCAATCGCAGAGTGGACCTTACTTGTAGGCAAAGATCTCGGCATAGAGGATGAGGGCGATGATGCCGAGCCCGATCGTCAGGGCCGTGAAGCCGAAGCGACGCCAAAACTGAACGACGACCGGCGGCGGAGCGGGCATCAGACGTTTTTCCAGTTCACCCTGCTCGAGCAGTTCCCGATACTCGCGCGGCCGGTCGAGCTTGAACTTCTCGAGCGGCTCGCCGCCGGTAAACACGACCGTATCAATGGGAAACCTCTCCGGACGGAAGTGCGTGTTGAAGAAGTGCACGGTGAAGATGAATCCCACCGCCAGCAGCGCCTCGTCACTGTGAATGATGGTTGCCACGTTGATGAACGAACCGGGCAGCAGCCGCGTGAAGAATTCCGGGAACCAGAGCAATAAGCCTGTGGTGCCGATCACCGCCACACCCCAAAACACCGCGAAGTAATCAAATTTCTCCCAGTACGTCCAGCGGCCGTATTCGGGGCGCGGCCCTCTGCCCACGAACCATTTGAGCGAAGCGACGAACTCCCGCCAGTCGTTGCGAGTGAACACCGTACTCTCACGATTGAAGATGAACTGCCGCCAGCTTTTTCCACTTGCCCGGCGCTGGCGGGCCACGTCCCAGAGGTGCAAGCCGAAATAGGCGAAGGTGAGCACAGCGCAAAAGCGGTGGATGACCCCGGCGGCCTCGAACCCTCCCAGCAAGTGTGACAACACCTGCGCCCAGCGCGTATAGGAGAACTTCAGCATCATGCCCGTCAGGGCCAAGCCCAAGAAACTGGCGATGACCATGAGATGCAGGTTGCGCTCGAACGGCCGGAAGCGACGCACGTAGGCCGCGCCCTTCGCATGGCCGTTCGCCTTCAATTCCCGGCTGTACTTCAGCGAGCGCGGCAGCCAAGCCACCGTATGCATACCGGCTACGACCAGTGTGCCCATCAACAGCGAGGTCATTCCCCAGAAGGTGAGGAACAAGATGGGATACTTTTTGGGATCGTGGTGAGTGGCGTGCGTCAGATATCCCGCAAAGCGCCGGTTGGAGCCGGGATGGCACTGGCCGCAGGTCTTCACCACATTCGCTCGGCTGAGGCGGGAGGCGGGGTCGGTAACCGCGCGGACGTCATGAGCTCCGTGACAGTCGTAGCACCTGGCGGTTTTTACGTAACCCAGCTTGGAGACCTTGCCGTGGTAGGTCTCGAAGTAGGTCTTGGCGATGGCCTCATGACAACGACCGCATTGCTCCATGATGTGGAGGCGGAAGTCCGAGAGGTCGGTCCGCTTGATGGTGTGCGCGGAGTGGCAGTCGCTGCACACCGGCAGGGGCTTGTCCGTCTTGGTCACCGCCGCCGAATGGACGCTGGCGGTGAAGGCCTCGTAGATCCCCTGGTGGCACCGACCGCAGGTGGTGGCCACATTCTTGGGATTCACGCTGGAGCGTGGATCGCGACTGGGCAACTCATCATGAGGCGTATGGCAGTCGGCACAGTTCGCCGTCACGGTCAGGCCACTTTGCAGCAAACCCTTGCCGTGGATGCTCTCCTCGTAGTTTTCCACCACGTTGGTTTGCGTCCCTTTATAACGGACCGCCGCCTGCTGCCCCGCGCGATGGCACTTGCCGCACAGGGCCGGGACATTGCGGGAAAAGGTCGGCGAGCGGGAATTGTTCCTGCTCAGGACTGCATGCGTGCCGTGACAGTCCGCACAGGCGGGCCCATCCGGGCTGCCCTTGGCCAACAACTGTCCATGAATGCTCTGCTGAAACTGTTCGACGGCACTGGCGTGGCAAGTCGAGCAATCGACCCGGGCCGTTATAGTGGCGCAAGGCCGGAGCAGGGACGGGTCACCGCCTGTATGGCATTGCAGGCAAGCGACCCGGGCATGCCGCGAGGCGGAGAGCTCCTGCTCGTTGACGAATAGGGAGCGCATGCGGCCACCACTGGCGGTTTTCAACTCCGCGTTGCCATGGCAGCGCTGGCAGTCGCGGTCTGACATCCCCTGGGCATAAAAGACTCGCCGGATCTTGTGCGGCTCGTGGCAGTCCACGCAGGCGGGGATCAGGTGCGGCCGCTTCTCCCACAACTCGCCGCGGATGACTTTGCGATGCACGATTTCGATCTGCGCATGGCACTTCGTGCAGGTCCGGGTGATGTTCTGTTTGGAAATCGAAGACCGGGGGTCGGTGTGGGGCAAAACGAAGTGCGCAGTATGGCAACTGGTGCAAACCGCCGTGACGATCAGGCCACGGCGGAACAAGCCCTCGCCGTGGATGCTTTCGGTATAGTTCTCCAGGATCTTGTCCTGGGGGATGTTGTGAGTAAGCTGGACGGCAGTGCCTTCATGGTGACAGCGGCCACACAAAAAGGGGATCTGGGTGATCGCGGTGGGAGAGCCGGGATCGGAAGGCCGCAGGATGTTGTGAGTTCCGTGACAATCCGTGCAGCGAGGGGCCAGCGGGTCACCGCGTCGCGCCGCCTTCCCGTGCAGGCTTTCGGCATGCTGCTTTGTTTCATCGGCGTGGCACGTGCCGCAGTTAACCGGCTGGAGCTTTTCGGGATGGGGAAACTCCTTTCCAGCCAGCTCAGCGTGGCAACTTGTGCACTCGAGTGTAGCGTGCGGCGAGGCCCGCAGGCTAGCCTCGTTGAAGGGGGGTGGCATTCCCGGCTGCCGCTTGCCTGTGCGGGGGCCGGTTGCGTGGCAGCCCATGCACGGCTCGCTTCCCGGCAAGGGCTTGGGCTGCTGGGCTTCCAGGGACACAGCAAGGAGGACAGCAGCGAGGACAGCAGCGCCGATAGTGACCAAAAGACGCTCTTGCCCTCTGAGACTCATCCCATTTGTCCGAGGCCCTGCGCAATCATAGTGGAATTTCACAGCACCTCATACGTCCAGCAGTGCCGACAGTGACCAAAAGACGCTCTTGGCCTCTGAGACTCATACCATTTGTCCGAGGCCCCGCCCAATCATGGTGGGATTTCACAGCACATCACGCATCGTGCAATTCGGTTGCCAGCCGAATTCGCATCGCATATCGGAGACGCCTTTCTGACCCAACTGATCCGGTTTGGACCTTGAAACTCTGCGCTCGGTACCGCGGCGACCCTTCCCGCTGTGCAGGATCAGGACGACAGGAGCCAGGGTCGACATGAGGCACCGTTGCCTTCTTCAGCAAGGTGTCAACGGGCCTCCAGAAAAGACTCTTGACAAGCTATGCTTAATGGAATAGCCTACAAAATGATGCCAGACGGCTCGGCCATGACCGCAGAGACCTCACGAATGACCGCCCCATCTGTGTCTCAAAACCGACACTATGTCTTTGTTCATCCTTCGCCCGCGACAAGCGTAGTGACTTTAAAAAATGAACGAACCATGCGGGAATGTCTATGAAAACAAAGGAGCGCTGTCGAAAACTTGCCCATGAAGCGGGAATGTGCATGAAAACAAAGCTAGTTAGCCCTTAAAGCCGGGAATGTTGATGAAAACAAAGGTACTTAGTAGGCGGCAGCCGGCGGGTAGCTGGTGGTGGGTAGGGGAGAGCGAGTGGGGAGTGACCAAAGGCCGCGTACCAAGGCGCCGGAGCATTCAGGCCAGGAGGGGCCAAAAAATCTAGCCCGCGGCGCAAGAAGCTGTGGAACAACTTGACGCTCTTTTCATTTGTGAGCTAAGGTCTAGCGGAGGGGCTATTGGCGGGCGCGTCCCGACAAACTTGAGACCTGGAGTGGCGTCCCGCGTCAAGCAAGCGGAAGACAAATGTGATGGAGATTTTTGAGCTTACCAAGGCCTTAATCAACATCGAATCCGTGACGGGCCACGAGCGCGCCTGCGCCGAGTTCCTGCGTGGTTATCTTGTGGCGAGAAACTTCCAAGTGGAGTTCCAGCCGGTCTCACGAGATCGCTCCAACGTGTTCGCAAAGACAGGAGAGCCGGATGTTGTTTTGAGCACGCACATCGACACCGTCCCTCCCTTCCTTCTTGCCCGCGAGGACGAGGAGTTCATTTATGGGCGCGGAGCATGTGACGCCAAGGGGATCCTGGCCGCGCAGATCGTGGCGGCTGAACGGCTGGTGAGCGAAGGGGTGACCGACTTCGGCCTGCTCTACCTGGTCGGAGAGGAAACCACGAGCGACGGCGCGCGAGAGGCGAACCTGCATCCACCCGGCTCCCGCTACATTATTAATGGTGAGCCCACGGAGAATAAACTGGTGGTGGGGTCGAAAGGCAACCTGCGGCTGGACATTCGATGCCAAGGCAAGATGGCGCACTCGGCTTACCCGCATCTCGGTGAATCGGCAATTGATAAGTTGCTCGATGTGCTCGTTGATTTGCGAAAGGTTCCGCTGCCTCATGATCCCTTGCTGGGCCCGGCCACGCTGAACATCGGGGTCATCTCCGGCGGCAGGGCTGCAAACGTTGTGCCGGACCAGGCCGCGGCCCAGATCCAGATTCGGACCGTCAACGGCTCAGAGGAGCTGCGGCGCAAGATTTCGGAGTTGCTCGAAGGGCGGTGTGAGTTTGAGTTCGTCCGCGATACGCCGACCATGCGCATGGAGAAACTGGACGGCTACGAGACCGACGTGGTGTCCTTCACCACCGACCTGCCGGCCTTGACCCGATGGGGCCGGCCCGTGTTGCTGGGGCCGGGTTCGATCCTGGTAGCCCACACCGAGCATGAGTGTGTTCCAAAGGCTGAGTTGGTCAAGGCCGTCGACCTTTATTGCCGGCTTGTCCATGAGCTGAAGAAGACAGTCGAGAGTCGAGAGTCGAAAGTCGAGAGTTAACACCGGGGTGGGGCCAACCAGAATCGAGCTGGTCCGGAGGGCTAAGCTGTCATTCCGAGCGGAGCGAGGAATCTAGCGCTGATCTCTCCTTCGCGATCCAGCCGAAGCAGAGCGAGATTCCTCGCTCCGCTCGGAATGACACGGTTGCCTAAAGTCTCTGGAGAGCAGCCAGGCGGAAGGGTTTACTTTCGACTCTCGACTCTCGACTCTCGACTTGTCTGACAAAGGAGCTGTTATTGAATGGTAAAGAAGATTGAAGTGGGCATCCTGGGCGCGACGGGAATGGTCGGCCAGCGCTTTGTGAGCTTGCTCGAGCACCATCCCTGGTTTGAAGCCCGGTGGCTTGCAGCCTCGGACCGGTCGGCAGGGAGAACTTATGCGGAGGCTTGCAACTGGCGCTTGCGCGAACCCCTGCCCAAAGCCGCAGGCGAGCTTCCCGTGCATGAATGCATACCGGGCCACGCGCCGCAGTTGGTCTTCTCCTCGCTAGATTCCAAGGTTGCGGGTGAAGTCGAAAAGGAGTTTGCACAGGCGGGCCACGTGGTGGTCTCGAATTCCAGCAATCACCGCATGGAACCGGACGTCCCCTTGTTGATTCCGGAAGTGAACCCTGAGCACCTGGCCCTGGTGCGAATCCAGAGAAAACGGCGCGGGTGGAAGGGCATGATCGTCACCAACCCGAACTGCACGGCGGTCGGTCTGGTGATGTCGTTGGCTCCGTTAGAGAAGGCTTTCGGCCTCGAGAAGGTGCTGATGACCAGCATGCAGGCGGTTTCCGGCGCCGGTTATCCGGGCGTGCCCACGCTGGATATTCTCGGCAACGTGATCCCTCATATTTCGGGGGAAGAGGAAAAGGTGGAGCGCGAGACGCGCAAGCTGCTGGGGATATTCGTCGATGGAACGGTCAAGCCCGGCGACTTCGTGGTGAGCGCCCACTGCAACCGCGTGCCGGTCGAGGACGGCCACACCGAGTCGATATCCATTTCTCTAAAGTCCAAGGCGTCAGTGGAGGAATTGATTGAAGTCTGGCGGAAATTTCGCGCGCTTCCTCAGGAGCGAGGTTTACCGTTTGCCCCCAAGCATCCCATTATCGTTCGCGAAGAGCGGGACCGCCCGCAGCCCAAGTTTGACCTCGCGGTCGAGCACGGGATGGCCACCGTGGTGGGGCGCGTGCGGCTATGCCCAGTGCTTCAGTTCAAGTACACCGCCCTCAGCCACAACACCATACGCGGCGCTGCCGGCGCGGCTCTACTGAATGCGGAGTTGATGAAGTCGGAAGGGTATCTCGATTAGGGAACAGGGAATAGGGAACAGGGAATAGGGAATAGAAACCAAGTCCGAGCACCCTGTTCCCTGTAACCTGTTCCCTGTTCCCTACGTGGTGAAACGTGAGTAACGCTTCCTCTGAATCCCGCGGTGCAAGACATATAAACCTGGCCCTCCTCGGCTACGGCAAGATGGGCAAAACCATAGCCACGCTTGCGCCGCAGAGGGGCTTCGAAGTGCGCCTGGTGATGGATATTGACGTCAACGCGCAAGGCCGGGGCATCACGCGCGAGAAACTCCAGGGTATCGACGTCTGCGTGGACTTCACCACACCGGAGGCGGCTTTCGAGAACATTCGCCGGATCGCAGTGCTGGGTGTGAATCTCGTGGTAGGGACAACGGGTTGGCATAACCGGCTGGAGGAAGTCCGGAAGATTATCGAAAGCGCCGGCGTCGGCATGGTTTACGCCGCGAATTTTTCCATCGGGGTGAATCTGTTCTACCGGCTGGCCCGCGCGGCGGCGGAAATCTTTGCCCCCTTCGCGATGTACGACCCTTACCTCACCGAAGCTCATCACAAGTTCAAGAAGGACGCGCCCTCCGGCACGGCGCTCGAAATCAAACGCCAGATTCAACCCGAATTCAAAAGCCGCGAGATTCCCGTGACCAGTGTACGCGCGGGTTACATTCCCGGCACGCACGAGTTGGGTTTCGACTCCGAGGCGGATACAATTATCCTCCGCCACACGGCCCGCGGTCGCCAGGGGTTTGCTGAAGGCGCCCTGTACGCGGCACGCTGGATCGTCGGCAGGAAAGGTTTCTTCAGCTTCACAGACGTTTTGGAGACTGGCGCTGGGACCGACCCAGCCCCAGCCCCCAGCCCCTAGCACCCAGTCCCCAGTGGAGGTTTTATGAGCCTGGAAATTCGTGGTTGCGGCACGGCGCTGGTGACCCCCTTCAGGAAGGATGGCTCCCTGGACCTTGATGCACTGCGGCGTTTGGTTCAGTTCCAACTCCGCGCCGGCATCGACTTCCTTGTCCCCTGCGGTACAACGGGAGAATCCCCCACGCTCGAGCACGCTGAGTACCTCGCCGTCGTCCGCACCGTGGTCCAGGAAGTGGCGGGGAAGGTTCCCGTGATTGCGGGAGTGGGCGGAAATAACACCCGGAAAGTGATTGATCTTGCCGCCGAGGTGCGCGGCCTGGGCGTGCAGGGGATTCTTTCCGTGGCCCCTTACTACAACAAGCCTAGCCAGGAAGGCCTTTACCAGCACTTCCAGGCCATGGCGGAATCTACCGACCTTCCGATCATTGTTTACAACGTTCCGGCACGCACCTCGTCGAATATCGAGCCCCCCACCGTGGCCCGCCTCGCGAAAATCTCAAACATCATCGGCATCAAGGAGGCCTCCGGGAGTATCGTGCAACAAATGGAAGTCCTTGCCGCCGTCCCGCCGGGCTTCCGCGTGCTTTCCGGCGACGACTCGTTCACCTTCCCGCTCATGGCGCTGGGTGGCGTGGGTATCATCTCCGTCATCTCCAACGAAGTCCCGGGCCAGATGACCAGACTTGCGCACCTGCTTCTGGAGGGAAAACTCGAGGCAGCGCGCCAACTCCACTTCAGCCTGTTGCCCCTGATGCAAGTGAACTTCATCGAGACCAATCCCATTCCCGTCAAGGCCGCACTCGCCATGATGGGCATGATCGAGGAAGTTTACCGCCTGCCCATGGTTCCCATGAATTCCGAAAACCGCGCCAAGCTTGAAGAGGTGCTGGCCGCGCAGGGGTTGCTGAAGGATCGCAGAGACGCCGCGTAGAGAGGAACCGCAGAATTTTCCGTTTCCCCAAGAACTTCGTGGGGTGCAGGGCTATTGGTTTTGCGGTTGGGCCAGTTCACGCACCACCGAATCTTTCTGACGCGTGGTAAAAGGAGGGAAGCCCTCGTAGGCTGCGTCAACCAGCACCACCCCCTGCCCCCTCCTCAACTGAGGAGGGGAGTTCAAGTTCCCCCTCCTTTATTAAGGAGGGGGTTAGGGGGTGGTTGAGCGGGCCATGCTCGAGACAAAGTGATAACTTCCCGAACCGATTTCGTAAACCACTCCACCCGCCTCCGTGCGAAGGTATTTGACACCCGGGGTTTCGCCCGCCGGCCTGTCACTTTCCTTTACGGATGCCGCAGCGTTGGCCGGGACGTACACCGTTGCCGTGGTGTTGACAGGCACGGTAACACTCCAGATAAAGCGGTCCCCGTCACGCTTCCAATCGCTCACAATTTCGCCGTAGGGAGACTTGTGCGAAGCCTTTACGAAAGTCAGGTCGCCGACCGGAGTGGGGTGCATGATGATGTGCTTGAAGCCCGGGTGTTGCGGATCGGGGCGGATGCCCGCCAAGTTTTCATAGAGCCAAGTGACAAGGTCGCCCACCAACATCAAATGGTTACCCGAATTCATGGCCGGATTGGCGGTATCGCCATTCCAAAGTTCCCAGATCGTGGTGGCGCCTTTGCCGCTCATGTAGCCCCAGCTCGGGTACGACTTCTGGGCGGCGATCTCATAAGCGACATCCGGGCGTCCGCTGTCGGAGAGCACCTGCAAGAGCCACTGGCCGCCGATCAGACCAGTTCCGATGTGCCCTTTGTTCTGCTCCTCAATCTTCCCCACCAGCGCTTCGGAGACTCTCTGCCTGTCCTGTTCCGGAACCATGCCGAAGGCCAAAGGAAGGACGCTGGAGGTCTGGGAGCCGTTGCTGTATCGGCCGGTCGGCTGATCCAAGTAGGTCTTGTTGAACGCAACTACCAGCCTGTCAGCAAGCTGGTTAAAGTCCTTCGCATCGCTTTCCTTACCAAGCAGCGTCGCGTTGCGGGCCATCAGGCGCAGCAGATGGTAGTAAAAGGCTGAGCCGAGCACGGGGCCCTCGGTCTGGCGAGCCGGATCGCTCGAATGGATCAATTCGGGAGATTCCGGCGGGACGCACCAATCGCCGTAGACATCCTGCGGCATGAGATCGTCTATGAGGTACATCTGCATATGAGTGATCCACTTCTTCATTCCCTCATAGTGCCGTTCAATCACCCGCAAATCGCCGTACTGATCATAAAGGTGGTCGGGGATAATGATGAAGCTGGATGGCCAAGTGACGTCGTCATGGTATAAAGGCCAGTAGGCCGGGGACACGTCGCTGACGCTCCCCTTCGAATCCTGCGAGTCCGCCATGTCGTCCACCCACTTGGCATAAAGAGCGGCAACATCGAATAGGTAGGGTTCGCCGCGGCTCTCGTCAGACCGGTCACCGAGCCAACCTTGGCGCTCGTCGCGCTGCGGGCAGTCGGTGGGCATGCTCCGATAGTTGTCTTTGGTCCCCCAGACCACGTTTTGGTAAATCTGATTGAGCAGCGGATTGGAAGTGGCGAAGTCAGCGTGTTGTTCCACGGCGTCGTGAACTTCTCGTCCCTCCAGGGAGGACAAGTCTGGCTTGCCGGGGAAGCCCCTCACTTCCACGTAGCGGAAGCCGTGGTAGGTGAAACGCGGCTCATACACCTCGGTCCCATTGCCCTTGAGTGTGTAGACATCGGTCGCCTTTGCGGAGCGAAGGTTGTCCAGATAGAGTGTGCCGTCGGGCCGGAGCCGTTCGGCATGGCGGAGCGAGACCTGGCTTCCTTTCGCTCCAGAGACGGTCAGGCGGCACCAGCCCACCATGTTCTGGCCCATGTCAAAGATGTAGACGCCGGGGTGCGGCTGAGTGATGGCCATCGGCTGGAGGGTTTCGGTGACGCGGATGGGTTCAATCGGTTGAGCGGCGAGGACTCCGGCGGGACCCTCGACCACCTGCGCTTGTTGCCAGCCTCTATCGTTAAAGCCCGAGTGGCTCCAGCCCTCCATTTCTCGACGCGCATCGTAGACTTCGCCGTCATATTCGTTATTGGCGCGGATCGGTCCCTCGGTGGTCAGCTTCCAACTCTCGTCGCTCACCACGCGCTCCACCTTTCCGTCGCTATATTCGATTTCGAGCTGCAGCAGCAGCTTGGGGTAGCCAAAGGTCCGCATAAATGCGGGGACCTTGTTGCGCGGCGCGAAATAGCGCCCGTTGCCGAGGATTACACCGGCGGCATTGGGGCCCGGCTTTAAACGCTTTGTGACATCGTAGGTCAAGTAGAAGACTCGCTTGTCGTAATCGGTGAGGGCGGGAACCAGCACGTCGTCGCCCACCTTGGCGCCGTTCAGGTAAGGTTCCGAGAGGCCAAGGCCTGAAATATAGAGTGTGGCGCGCTTCACTTGTCCTTCCACATTGAAGTCCTTGCGCAGCAGGCGGGCTGGCAGGACGCGTCGCTCCGCCCAACCCACCTCGCCCCAGGGAGCCATGCCGTATTCCCCCAGGACTTTGGCTTCCCCCCAGGCTGAGTCGTTGAACTCACTCTTATCCCAATCGGGGACCTCGGCCGGCGAGACTCGCCACTGCCCGTCGGTGTGGATAAGCATCGTTTCGCCGCTCGCGAGCTCCATTTCGAGTGCCCCAATCAGGCCTGAAGGAGCATCACCGGAAGCGCTCACGGCGACCGCGAGGATGTTGGCGCCGCTGTGCAGGGCCCGAGTAATGTCATGTGAGATGGGATCCTCGAGCCCCTTTGCTGACCCGACTTCCTTCCCGTTGATATAAAGCGTAGAAGCGCCGGAGCCGACTAGATACAGGAGGGCATCCGAGGGAGAATTGTCCGGCGCAAGCTCGATCGTGCGGCGGAAATATCTAATGCCGGGACCGGGCTGGGACGACCAGACCCAGTGAGCTCCCTTTAGCTGCTCCGGCTTACCCTCGCCACCGTCGAGTCCGATCCACTTCCCCTTCCAGTCCTCGGCTTGGAGCAGCCCCATGGACCAAAAGGCAGGCTCACTCCAGGCGGATGGCTTCCCGTCATTGTCCCATACCCGCACTTTCCACCACACCTGCATGCCTGAACCCAGCGGTTTGCCTTCGTAAGGCACATGAATGGACTTGTCAGACTCGACCTTTCCAGTGTCCCAGAGATCTCCCTGATCGCTGCGTAAAAGCTCTTCGCTGCTGGCCGCCAGGACTTGGTAAGCCGTCTGCCTCTGGTCCCTTACTCTTGGATCGGTTGGCTCGAGTGTCCAGCTCAAGCGCGGTTGTAACGTATCGATGCCGAGCGGGTTCTGACGATACTCGCAACGTAAATTCACGGGCCGCAAAAGCTCCTCCGCGGCGATGGCGGAAAG
>JBAVYG010000115.1:0-1791 GCA_049698675.1 Terriglobia bacterium | reverse complement strand
GCCGGGAAGCCAATCCCCGGTATTGACCACGAGGTAGCGGATGGCCCAGGTCTCATCGTCGAAATAGAACTGCTCCACCGTTCCAATCTCCCCATCCGTGGCTCGGATCGCAAAACCCTTTAGATGGGTGACATTTCTTAACATCGTTTTGTCCTCGTTGGCATTTTGTAACTTAACGCAGCTTTGGTGGATGAGCACGAACTCGCCACAATCCCAATCATTGGGAGGTCGAGGCGCTTTTGATTCACCACTTTTAAATAGCTCTTCGTCGATGAGTGGCGAGAAGTCAACCTTGAATTCGAGCAATTTCCCAAGGCTGATAACCCTCAATGTGCGTCGCGCTGGCGCAATTGGGTTTCCACCACCCACCCGAGGTCATCCGGCTCCGGCCTTTCGAGATAGTCCACGGCGCCCAGGTCCATCGCTTCCAGATAGCAGTGGATGTCCAGGCAGCGCGCCACCACGACGATAGGAATATTCCGATGCATCTCTGCAGCTCGCTCCAGAACGCATCGTCCCTCAAAACTCGCGCTTCCCTGGCCGACGATGGCGAAGTCGAAGTCTTCCATCTCGACTCGACGGGCTCCTTCTTCATAGGAACTGCACATGATGAAATCGTACCCGAGAGCCGACAGTATGCCCTCGTAAGATGGGAAATCCCGGAGGTCGTCGCATACCAGCAATACCCTTCCCGTGTTCACATCGCAACTCCCTCCCCTCGGCCCCGTTTATGAACTGCGGGCTGAGGAAATGGCATCGAAACGCAAGACCGAGACTTTAACGCAAGATTATCTCGCACCGAGGAGCTACTCTGCACTCGCCAGTGACGCCAACACGCTCCAGCCCGTGATCCAGGCCAGCGCGAGTCAAGCCTCGGTAAGTCTCCCGCCCTCCGTGATGGAAGCTGGGCCGCTAATCCCCCAGAACCTTTTCTACTTGGCCGATCTTCTTCTGGACCTTCCCGGCCGTCTTCTCGGTGGCGCCTTCGTTTTCCAGATTTGGGTTTTTGGCAGCCTTTCCCAACTTCTCCTTGATCTTGCCCTTCACTTCGTGAAACTTGCCTTCCGCTTGGTCTTCAGTACTTGGTTTCATGGTATCTTCCTCCTTAAGTGTCGAACCACTTTGTCCTGTGCCGCGAGGACTCTGGGCATCCGGGAATTAGCTTGCCACTCTCGTGGCATCTGCTCCGACCACCTTGCTATGGGCAACAACCATGGTCCCTACTCCGACTCTCATTTTCACGCGGTCGGGGGGTACCTACCCTGAATCTTATGAGTTGTTACCTTCTCTCGCTTGCCGATTGAACCTCACCGGGACAGATGGAATCCGCCGAACAGGTACAAGAGCACCAGAACGATCAGGACCACCCCTACGATCCCGATGCCTCCGCCCGAACCCCATCTCCGATATCCGTAATAGCCGCCGCCGCCGCCGAACAAGAGCAGCAGAACGACAATTAGCAAAATCAGTCCCATGGGAATCTCCTCTCAGTTAGTAAAATGCTTCGACCAGAATTTCCGTTTTGACTTCGCGGCCAAGCGATAACGTCCGCTTGTTCGTCTTCAGGATGCCGCGCTTGAGCCTGGTTCTGGTTTCGAGTCCAAAGTCTTTTCGGCGGCCGCCAGAAAATCCCAAGAGCCCCAAACTGACGCCTTTCCAACCAATTCGTTAGACTCTTTTGCCTTGGCAAGGAACCAGCTCGATTGCCGCTTCCTCCCTTGGCCTCGCGCGTCTCGGTGCTTCGCCGGACAGACGAGACAGTGCAAAAATCAACCACAGCGGGTTGTTCGG
>JBAVYG010000114.1:0-7757 GCA_049698675.1 Terriglobia bacterium | reverse complement strand
TAGAAAGAAAAAGCTCTTGAATTCCAAGAGAGAATCTACCCGCTGTCGGCGTCAGCTTAAAGAGCGCCTCCGTGTACTTCGCGAGTTCCTCATCCGAGTGGATGAGGTGAGGCGCCCCCTGCCGGATCATCTCGGTTGGATTCGCCAGTGCTGCGCTCATCGTGTAACCCCTTTATCCCAGTTGGCGGGATTGGGCATGGATTATTGGCCGCCGGTCCCGGCTTCGAAAAACCGGTCCAGCTCGCCTTCCACCAACTGGAGCGCCTCTTCGCAGCGCAACACCAAGGTTTTCATCCTGTCCCATCGCAAGTTGAAAGTGTAGGCGTGGCGGAATACGTGGCGGAATTCCATGTATTCCTTCAATTGCCCTCGTAATCCGGGAGAGAGGAGAGGCTTTCTATTTCCGGTGGGCTGCGTCATGCCATCCAAAAGCTCCTTGTGCCATGACTCGCCGTCGGGCATGGGGTCGCCGAGCTCCAAGGTGGTGCGCTTGAAGATATTCTCGATGCCACTGTAAAAGGAATGGAGCATCGCCGCAAGGGCGGAAAGCTCGATGTCATTGGGCGGGCTTACCGCGCACTTTGCCAGCAACGGGCAGTGAACGTCGAGCAAACGGTGAAGCTGCCCTCGCTCCAGTGCGACTTGCTCTCGCAGCCTATCCCACACGCAGGAGTTCCCCCTTGCTCTTGAGGTATCGGGTGAAGGCGTTATCTTCGTCCAGATCAACCAAGTCCAACGGACACCCGAGGGCATCATGGGCGGCGGCCATGGCGCGGAAAAAGACCTCCGGCGGCAAACCCGAGACGGCGATGTCAATGTCGGAGTTGGGGCGCGTCTTCCCCTTGCTTGCCGAGCCGAAAACGTACACTTCCTTGGCTCCGGCGGCCTTCAGGGCGGATGCCGCCTTGTCAACCAATCGGTTCATTTCATCTGTCATGGTGTCCTTCCTAGCTGTAGTATGGCAAACTGCGCCGCCCCCGTCGAGACAAGAATGTGGTGAAAGGTGTCAGTCCGCTTTCCCTCACCATGGCTGGTGATGGCGCGTGCGGGTGGGTAACGGCTCTAAACTGACAACTGACGACTGAGAGCTGTAGCCTTGCCACCCGTTGTTACTGGTAACTGAATACTGAGAACTGACGACTTGCTATGGTCGCGCTCGTTCTGAAAGTGAAGCGAGGAATTCTTCCAGTTCGGGAGGAAGTGGCGCCGAGAAGCTGACCGCTTGGCGCGTCCGTGGGTGTTGAAACTCCAAGAAACCTGCGTGCAGAAAGGTCCGCGAAAGGGTCGCCACTTCCCCACCTGCGAGGTGGAGCTTGCCCGGCGCGCCATAAGTTGTGTCGCCCACGATGGGGTGCCCGAGGGCTGCGAAGTGGACCCGGATCTGGTGCGTTCGGCCGGTTTCGGGGTGGGCTTCGAGCAGTGTGAAGCCGCGGAACCGGCGGATGACCTCGTAACGGGTCACTGCCTCCCGCGCGCGCAGTCCCCCCACCCTCATGCGCGTGCGCCGGACGGGATCACGCCCCACGGGCTTCGAGATTCTACCCTGCGCGCTGCTCACCTGCCCGTGCACCAGAAGCGCATAGGTCTTGCGCACCGCGCGCGACTTGAACTGTTCTGCTAGTTGCCGGTGCGCGGCATCGTTTTTCGCCACCACGACCAACCCCGAGGTCATCTTATCCAAACGATGCACAATCCCAGGGCGGCCTGCGCCGCCGGCAGAGGAAAGAGTCTTGACATGGTGCAGCAGCGCATTAACCAGCGTGCCTGATTTCACGCCTGCTCCCACGTGCACCACCATTCCCGCTGGCTTGTTCACCACCAACAGATCCTCATCCTCGTACACGATGGAAAGGGGTAATGCTTCCGGCACGGCCGTCAGCTCTTCTCGTTCCGCGCGCACCGAGATGATATCGCCGGCCTGGACCTCTTCCCCTCCCTTGCGGGCCAAGCGTTCGCCGACCCTGACCCATCCCGAGCGAATCAGGCGTAGTACCTGGCTGCGGCTCCAGTCCGGCATCTGGCGCGTTAGGAAGATGTCAAGCCGTTACCCGCTCTCGGAAACTCGAAATTCGAAATTCGAAACTCGTGATTGTTCGCCCATGGGTTGAAGTCTCAGATCATCTTCGGACCGGTAATGCCCAAGGAGATGAAAATTATCGTCGTCACGTGTAAGCGGAGGTCTGGCCGAAGAAGTTCGTGCTCACCGACCCATCATGAAGCGCCTGTCATTCTGAATCCCGACCTGTCGGGACGAAGAATCTCCGTCGTTGTCTGTTGCGCTCAGCTATGCTGGGCCACGCATGTAGCCTACCAGGAGGCGGGTGAGGCGCAAAGTGTGTCAAAATGACACACATATGCACCTTTCTAAATATCCCCGCCATCCTTCTAACCCCTTGAAAATACGTGGTAACGCGTTGTCACTGGCGCAGGCCACTTCAGAAAAGTGGGATGAGGGGAGCAAATGGAAATCCCCTCCAGACCAGGCCGGAAAGACATGGATTCCCTCACTCCAAGAAAAGCAACTGGAACACAAGGAACCCGGCGCCTACCACAATGGCGCTGTCGGCCAGATTGAACGTGGGCCAGTGATAGCTGCGGTAGTAAACGTCAAGGAAATCCACGACTCGACCAAGCCGGATACGATCGAAGAGATTGGAAAGCGCGCCGCCAAGAATCAGGGCAAGCCCCACGCCTGTCTCCCACCGGAGTTGTTGGTTTCGCCACATGACGGCAATCACCAAGGCCAGCAACGCACCCGAGATGACGATGAGCAGCACGGTTTTCCAGGGCGCCGGCGAGTCAGAGAATAGACCAAAGGCAGCACCCGCGTTGTTGGTATGGACAAGGTTGAAAAAGTGAGGGAGAAGTGGAACCGTCGTGTGCTCCGGGATCGAGCCCTCCACCACAGCCTTTGTCACCTGGTCCGCGACGAACACCACAACGGCAGTAATCCCCCAGAGAACGCGCGAAAACCTGCCGAGGCGAATTGCACCCATAAGAAAGTTTTCAGTCGTCAGTTTTCAGTAGTCAGTAGTCAGTTGTCAGTTGTCAGAAAGCAGTCTCATGCAACGGGCCACGGACAACTGACGACTGATAACTGATTACTGATTACTGATTTCAATTTCCCGCAGCGCCTCCGAGCACCTCTCGCACACCGTCGGATAGCGGCTGTCTTTACCTACCTGCTCGGAATAATTCCAGCAGCGTTCGCATTTGCGACCCAGGGCCCTTTCAATCCTGATCCTGAGGCCGGGGATATCTGTTTCAGGCGTTCCTGCCAACGGGCTGGCGGATACTTCGACCTGCGAAACAATGAAGATCGAGGGAAGTGCCGGCCGATATTCCTCCAGCAGACTGCGCAGGTCGCCTTCCACCTCGAGGCAAATCCTGGCTTCCAGCGAGCCGCCTATGAACTTCTCTTGTCGGACCACTTCCAACGCCTTCAGGACCGTATTCCGAACCGCAATCAACCGCGGCCAGTTTTCCAGGCGCTTGAAGTACTCCTGCGGGACTTTTGTGCGAAGTTCTTCGGGCCGCAGAAATGTAGCGAGGTGGACGCTCTTTTCGTGCCCCTGCGGCCCCGGCAGATTGGCCCAAACTTCCTCGGCCGTGAAGGGCAGCAGCGGAGCCACGGCACGAACCAACGCCTCCGTGATGCGGTAAATCGCCGTTTGTGCCGAACGCCTCCGCGTGGAATAGGCCGGGGCAGTATAGAGGCGGTCTTTCAGGATGTCGAAGTAAAACGCGCTCAGGTCCACCGTAGCAAAATCGTATATCGCCCTGTACACCTTGTGGAAAGCGTATTCGTCGTAGGCAGCTCGAATTCGCTCCAGCAGTTCCGCCGTCCGCACCAATGCCCAAGCATCCAGCTCCTCGAGCTGCGAGTCCTCCACGGAATCCTTTTGCACATCAAAGTCGTAAAGGTTGCCCAGACAATATCGAAAGGTATTGCGCAGTTTGCGGTACGCCTCGGAGAGCCGGGCCAACATATCCGCCGAGATCGTCACGTCCTCACCAAACTCAACTGAGGCCACCCAGAGCCGTAGGATTTCAGCCCCATGGGTCTTGATGACTTCGTTGGGGTCGATCACGTTTCCAAGGGACTTGGACATGGCCCGGCGGTCGGCGTCGAGGACCCAGCCGTGGGTGAGGACCGTGCGGTAGGGCGCCGCGCCGTGCGTGCCCAGCGCCACCAGAAGCGAACTATGAAACCATCCCCGGTACTGGTCCCCAGCTTCCAGATAAACGTCAGCAGGCCAGGGGAGGTCCGGCCGATGTCCCAGCACCGCGAAGTGGCTTGCGCCGGAATCAAACCAGACGTCGAGGATGTTGGTCTCCTTCCGCAGCCGCCCCCCGCCGCACTCCGTACACTTTGCCCCCGGGGGCAGAAGCTCTTCGACGGGGTGCGCGTACCAGGCGTCCGCGCCTTCCTTCCGGAAAAGCTCCACCGCCCGCTCCGCCAGCGCCGCGTCCAGCAAGGGCTTCTTGCAGTCTTCACAGTGGAAGACCGTGATCGGCACTCCCCAGAAGCGCTGCCGGGAAATGCACCAGTCTGGCCGCTCAGCCATCATGTTCGTGATGCGCTCTTCACCCCAAGCCGGCAACCAGTGCACCTTCTTGATTTCCTCCAGCGCCCGCTGCCGTAAATCCCGGTGGTCAACGTTAATGAACCACTGCTCGTTGGCACGGAAGATCACAGGGTTGTGGCATCGCCAGCAGTGCGGATAAGAGTGTGTCAGCCACTCCGGCGGCCCCACCAGCACGCCCCGTTTCTTCAGTAACTCGACAATGGGCTCATTAGCCTCGAAGACCTTCTTCCCCATGTATTCCGGAAGGCCTTCGGTGAATTCTCCCGCATCCCCGACCGGGCAATAGATTTCCAACCCGTACTGCACACCCGTAAGGTAGTCCTCTCGCCCGTGGCCAGGCGCTGTGTGGACACAGCCCGTGCCGTCCTCGGCCGTCACGTAGTTCGCCAGCACACCCAGAATCTTCCGCTCCAGAAACGGGTGCTGCATTTCCAGGCGCTCCAGGTTCCGACCGGGGATTCTCGCTACTACCTTCGAGGCCTTAAGGCCCGTTTCACGCAGCACCGGGGCATGCCGCCGGCTTTCGACCAAGTACACATCCCCGCCATCCTCCGCCACCGCCACGTACTCGAACTCGGGATGAAACGCCACCGCCATGCTGGCAGGAAGCGTCCAGGGCGTGGTGGTCCAGATGATGACGTAAAGTTTTCGCCCCTTGAGTGCCGGGTCCAGACTCGCAGGGTCGGTCAGCACAGGGTAGCGCACGTAAATCGAGCGGCTGCGGTGGTCCTCATACTCGACCTCTGCCTCCGCCAGGGCGGTCTTGTCAGAGATGCACCAGTAAACCGGTTTGCGGCCACGGTAGACATAGCCGCCCGCCAGAAACATCAGAAAGGCCTCGGCCGTCTGTGCCTCATACTCAAAGTCCATGGTGAGGTAGGGTTTTTCCCACTCGCCAAAAACTCCCAGGCGCATGAAGTCTTGCCGCTGAATATCCACATATTTTTCCGCATAGCGCCGGCAGGCCTGGCGGATTTCCACGATGCTCATTTGCGCTTTGCGCGGCCCTAGTTCTTTGTCCACATAGATTTCGATAGGTAACCCGTGGCAATCCCAGCCCGGCAGGTAGGGGGCATTGAATCCCTCCTGAGTCCGCGACTTGACTATGAAGTCTTTCAAAATCTTGTTGAGCGCCGTCCCCAGGTGAATGCGCCCGTTGGCATAAGGAGGTCCATCGTGCAAGGTGAAGATCGGTTCACGCTTCCGCGCGGCGCGAATCTGGCCATAGAGATCTTCCTTCGCCCACTTGGCCAGCCACCTTGGCTCGTTCTGCGGAAGGTTGGCCTTCATGGAGAAATGGGTTTGGGGAAGATTGAGAGTGTGCTTCAGGTCTAGCGTCTTGTGCATTCGTCCTCCGCTGAGTGTGCAAGCCAAGTATTATAGAGAACGTGTGAAGAAAGTGTCTAGCAAATCAGGGTTGACGAGCGCGCGACGCTGAAGGGATGACTTGTCTTATCCCCACTGTTCGTCATTTTCTTACGCAACTTCATGCGGGGTTGCTGCGTCAAATGATTCAGTGGGAGGTGGCTTGTGGCTAGCCGGCGGTAGCAGTTTTCCAGTGACCGGCGGGGCGATTGGCTGTGGTAGAATGAACAATGTGCTTGAGCAATGGCGAACAGAGGAATAGTTGTTCTGGCATGCAACCTCGGAAGGCTGGCGGCCATCATTCAACGAGAGAGGGTGACTGAAGCATATCCGGGCTATCGAGAAGCCCGAGGGACAGGACATGAGTGTAATGCCAATCAGTGATACCCAGGTCGAGGTCGGCAGGGACGCTACGCCGAGCCCAAGTTCCCGGATTCCCGAGCCTGGGTACCACCTCACCTTCGTGGATTCCACCCTTGCACCCGTTTCCCTTTTCCGGCAGATTCTGGAAAGGCTCCGCGAACCGAAGATCACCGTTCCGAAAGAGTATTACCGGGGAGAGGCCACTCTGCCTGCCACGGACATGCGTCCCTGGTTTCTGGATATTCCGAACGAGCTCAGAATACTCTTTGAGAAGCCGAAACCTCCCTCGATCCCGATTACTTCAACGCCCGTCGATGTCCCGGAGATTTGGCAGGACTATCAGCCGCAGTCTGGCTCGTGGCTGAATGCCCTGCTCCTTCACTTGATGGCAGTTGCGATCATTATTTTGCCTTTCTTCGTGGAACACATGACCCAGCAGGTCAAGGCGTCGACCAAATATGAAGCGGTTGATATATCGCCCTATTTGGCGGAATTAGAGGCGGCGGGCAAGAAGGCAGGGGGTGGTGGTGGAGGTGGCGACCGGTCGCCGACACCGGCTTCAAAGGGTGCGGTTCCCAGGTTCGCGAAGCAACAACTCGCTCCCCCGTTGGCCGTGATTAGGAACCCAAACCCCATTTTGCAGGTTGAGCCCACTTTGCTGGGCCCGCCGGAGCTGAAGCTGCCCCAGATGGCTTCGAACATGCCCTGGGGCGATCCGCAAGGCGTTTTGGGCCCGCCCTCCAACGGGCCAGGGACGGGTGGCGGCATTGGCTCCGGTGAAGGGACCGGCATCGGTTCCGGCAAAGGAGGCGGCCTGGGCCCCGGCGAAGGTGGCGGGACCGGCGGCGGGATTTATAGCGTGGGTGGCGGTGTCAGCGCCCCGATACCGATTTACAAACCCGAGCCCGCTTACTCCGAGGAAGCCCGCAAGGCGAAGTACCAGGGCACCGTGGTGCTTTGGATTGTTGTGGATACCCAGGGCAATGTTACCGATCCCCGGGTGGTGAGACCTCTAGGCCTCGGGCTCGACGAAAAGGCTTTGGAAACAGTGCGGACATGGAAATTCAAACCGGCTTTGCGCAACGGGTCTCCCGTCCCAGTGCGCGTCATAGTCGAAGTCAGTTTCCGCTTGTTCTGATTTTCCTGCATCCTTGCTGCTGCCAGCCCGGCCGGATGGGGTGGCCGCAACAGAAATCATCGCTTGACAAAATAAGGCAACCCCATTTACTTCTATCAGGGTGCCCCGTTGGGAGGTCGTCTAACGGTAGGACTGCAGACTCTGGATCTGCGTATCGGGGTTCGAATCCCTGCCTCCCAGCCAACTTGACAGGCTGTTTTTCAATTAATTAACTGGGCTCTCTGTCGACACTTCGCCGGCCCTTCGCAATCAGCTCCTGGCGACACTGAGCCAGCAGGGGCTGTCGACACTCACTATCGACT
>JBAVYG010000113.1:0-5160 GCA_049698675.1 Terriglobia bacterium | reverse complement strand
GGTTAGGAGGCCTCCGATGAAACTTGCTGCCGCTATCGAGGAGTTCATCCAATATAAGCAGGCGCTGGGCAGTTCCTACACCACGCCAGCTCGCGCCCTGAAGGCGTTCCTCAAAAAGACGGGGAATCTCGAACTTGACGCCCTCACAACCCAACATAGTGACGCATTCCTGCCGGTCCAGGGTGGGGTAGTTACAAGCGCCTGGTTCCATCGCTATTGGGCCCTCGGCTGTTTTTTCCGGTTCGCAACTGGCCGCGGTTACATGCAGCATCGAATACTCCCGACCTCGATGCCCGATCGACCGCCGCGCTTCGTTCCCTACGTCTATTCGGCCGAGGATGTCCGTCGGTTGCTCACAGTGCCTGATTCACACTACTCGCCGACATGCCCTCTATCGCCAGACACCATGCGTACGTTGATCCTGGTGCTCTACGGAACCGGATTGCGATTGAGTGAGGCGACTCGCCTGAAGCATGAGGATGCGGACTTCAGGAACGCCGCACTGACGATTCGGGAAACGAAATTCAGCAAGTCCCGGCTGGTTCCGATTGGAAAGGATCTTGTCAGCATTTTGAGACTTTACCGGTTGCGACATCGTCCGGGCATCGGGTACCAACGCCCCCCGACGCTTCTCGCCACAAAGATAGGGATGATGATCCGCAACGATCATGCCGACCATCAATTCCAATGGCTGAGAAAGGAGGCCGGGGTACTGCGATTCGACAGTGCCCGCTATCAGCCGAGGCTCCATGATTTCCGCCAGCATGCCGACTCGCCAATTATGCCGACTCCAGTCACGTAGCTTTCCCCATCCTCCCGTCCGGCGCGGGACTCCGCGCTCTCCTCTTGAATTGCATTCGGCATAATCCTGCAGTCTTCTCTGAACTGGCAGTAAACCCAGAAAAGGAGAAGGCATATGCTGGAAAATTCCTTGCAATCAGACGAGCGCCTTCGAGACAACCCTTTGGGGTTTCATCTCCAGACGCTTCGAACATCCCTCGTGGAGGATGGCTACGCTGTTGGGACCATCCGGTCGAAACTACGGTTGCTTGCGGACTTCGGGCAGTGGTTCGGACGAACCAGGCTCGCACTCACCAATATGGATGAGAGCTGTGTGGAAAAATTTATCAAGCGCAAGCAACGGGTCGCCCGGGGCGATTTAGAAACACTTAAACAATTTCTCGACCACCTCCGAAAGCATAGTGTTCTTCCGGATCGAAAGTTCGCCCATGACATATCGCCCTTGGCTGACATCCTGAGCCGCTACGAAAAGTATTTGCGCTCTGAGCGCGGGCTCGTCACAGCCACGATCGTCAGTTATCGGCCATACGTTCGTAAGTTTCTCATCGAGCGATTCCGAGAGGGGCCGTTCCGGCTTAGAGAAGTAAAGCCCTCCGATATTTCCGATTTTGTGTTGCGGCATGGTCACAGCATGGCTGTCAGAACGGCACAACTGATGACCACGGCCTTCCGCTCTTTCTTCCGGTTCCTGTTTCAGAAGGGGAAACTACAGGTCGACTTGGCCGCCTCGGTTCCCACGGTGGCTGATTGGCGTCTGTCTGGGGCGCCGAAGTATCTGGCTTTGGAGGAGATCGAACGGGTGCTCGGAGCCTGCGACCGCCACACTGGAAGCGGCCGCCGCGACTACGCCATCCTTCTTCTGCTGGCCCGTCTCGGTCTCCGTGCCGGTGAGGTGGTGGCTCTCCAGCTCGATGACCTCAACTGGAGAGCCGGCGAAATCCTCGTTCGCGGCAAGGGGTTGTTCCACGACCGGATGCCCCTGCTTCCGGAGGTGGGCGAAGCGCTGACGGTCTACCTCCGGCGAGATCGTCCTGCCTGCCAAACACGTCGGGTTTTCGTTTGCATCAAGGCGCCACGCCGTGGCTTGGCGGGCCCCTCGACACTGACGACAATCGTTCGCCGCGCGCTCGCCCGCGCGGACTTACACCCCGCCTTTAAGGGTGCTCACCTCTTCCGTCACAGTCTGGCGACTTCCATGCTCCGCTCCGGGGCGACGATGGCCGAAATCGGAGAAGTCCTTCGGCACCGAGCCCCAAACACAACGGAAATCTACGCCAAGGTTGACTTCGAGGGCCTGCGCTCACTGGCTCATCCCTGGCCGATGGGGGGTGGACAGTGAACCGACTGGAACAGGCCCTGAAAGACTACCTCAGCATCCGCCGTAGCCTGGGATTCCAACTCCGGCTGCCGGCAAGTTTATTGCGGAACTTTGTGAGATTTCTACAAGCCGCGGGTGCCTCGTACATCACCACGGAATTGGCGCTTCGCTGGGCCACCCAGCCCGCGCAGTCACAACCGTTTACCTGGGCTCGGCGTTTGAGTATGGTGCGGCGCTTCGCCATTTGGCACAGTGCCGCCGAACCCCGCACCGAGATTCCACCCGTAGGTCTCCTGCCTCATCGCTACCGGCGCAAGCCTCCCCACATCTACAGCGACGAGGAGATCGAAAGACTCCTCCGCCGAACTCAGCAACTGCCCTCTCCCAAGGGACTCCGCGCCCGCACCTATACGACCCTTTTCGGGCTGCTGGTGGCGACGGGAATGCGAGTGAGCGAAGCCCTCAGTCTGGACCGGCCGGATGTCGACCTTGACCGCGGAATCCTTCACATCCGGCGGACGAAGTTTGGAAAATCACGCTACGTGCCGGTTCATCCATCCACGGTAGAGGCTCTGAAAAAGTACGTCGAAGCTAGAGAGCGCATCTTTCCTGTGCCCCTCACTCCGACGTTCTTTATCTCCGAGCGCGGCCGCCGGATCACAGTGTGGATTGCGCAATACACCTTCGCCAAGCTGTCTCAACAAGCTCGCCTCCGAGCACCAGCCAAGGGTCACGGTCGCGGTCCCCGGCTGCATGACATGCGACACCGATTTGCCGCCCGTACCTTGATCCGCTGGTACCGCGCCGGGCCCGATGTTGAACGGGAACTTCCCAAGCTGGCCACCTATCTGGGGCACGTCCATGTGAACGATACCTATTGGTACCTGGAAGCCGTGCCCGAACTTCTTCAGTTGGCTACCGACCGACTGATTGAGCGGGAGGTGCGGCCATGATTTCCGCCGACCTTCCCTCTCTTATTCAATCCTTCTTTACTGATCGCCTGCTTCGCCAACGGCAAGCGAGCCCGCATACGATCGCGGGATATCGCGATTGCTTCCGCCTGCTTCTGCATTTTGCCAAAGAACGACTCGGCAAAGTGCCCTCCAAGCTTCGCGTTGAGGATCTCGATGCACCTTTCATCGGCCTTTTCCTTGACCACCTGGAAAGCGTTCGTAAAAACAGCGCTCGCACGCGGAACGCACGCCTCGGAGCCATCCACTCTTTTTTTCAGTATGTGGCTTTAGAGGAGCCCGCGCATGCGCTGCATTGCCAGCGGATCCTGGCGGTACCCAATAAACGCCACGAACGGCGGCCGATCGAGTTTCTCAACCGGGGAGAGATCGATGCGCTGCTCGCGATTCCGAATCGTTCCACCTGGATCGGCCGTCGCGATCGAACCCTTCTTCTGGTGGCTGTCCAGACGGGTCTGCGGGTTTCCGAGTTGATTGGGCTGAACTGCCAGGATGTCGTGTTGAGGACCGGCGCTCACGTGCGCTGCCTCGGGAAAGGCAGAAAACAGCGTTGCACGCCACTCCGTCCGGAAACGGCAAAGATGCTCGAGGCATGGCTACGCGAACGCAATGGTCTGGCCGATCATCCGGTCTTTCCCAGCATCCGTGGCGCTCGACTTAGCCGCGACGCGATCGAGCGTCTCATCACCAAGTACACCCATCTTGCCGAACCGACCTGCCCGTCGCTTAAACGGAAGAAAGTTTCCCCACATGTGCTTCGCCACGCCGCAGCCATGGACCTTCTTCAACATGGCGTGGATCGCTCCGTGATCGCGCTCTGGCTGGGACACGAATCCGTGGAGACAACCCAGATGTATCTCCATGCGGACCTGCGTCTGAAGGAGAAGGCCCTCTCGCGCACTGCCCCGCTCGGCGTCAAACCCACACGATACCGGCCTGATGACAAACTGCTGGCCTTCCTGGAAAACCTCTGATTATGCCGACTCTGGACAGAACCCGAGCCCCTCCCAGACGCTGACTCCGCTAAGTAGTCCGCATAATCGGGGAGTCGGCATGCTGCCTCAAGTCATGCAGCCGAATGCGGCTGTGGCTCGTACGTTCAATGCCGGCGCTTCTCAATACTTGGTGGAAGGCATCGCGAAGGGCCACGATCGAATACTGCCCCCCGCGTGGGCTAACGAAGAACGGCGTTTGGGGAAGGCACGTACCGAAGTGCTCGATGGTGCGCGTGCGGCAGTGAAGGAGCCGCGTGACCAAGTCCGGAGCAAGCGGCACCACTCGCGATTTGTCAAACTTGATGTGGCAGATATGCAGGGTGCCAGCATCGAGATTGACGTCGGCTTGCGTGAGCCGCAAGAGTTCCCCGACCCGCAGTCCGACCAGGTACAGAACGCGCAGCGCAGTGCCAAGGACAATCGCGCGTATCGGGAATGTCCGTCCCGGTGAGAGTTCAGAACAGGCTTGCAGGAAACGCCGACCCTCGTCGCGACTAACCCAACCTTCGCAGGTGCGCACTTTTTTGCGTGAAAATTGATCTCCCTCTCGGTCTAACCTCTTATCGATCAGTGCAGTGTTTTCAGAAAGTGGTTGTAGTGCCGACCTGCCCTCTTTACAAGCCCTTAAGGAAGCTGTCAGGATGCGCGCTGACGATGTTTCTGCGCAGCAAAAGGCGAGTCAAGGACGGCAAGGAGCACCGTTATTGGAGCGTGGTGGAGAACCGTCGAGTGCGTTCGGGGCGGGTGGTGCAGCGGCAGGTCTTGTTTTTGGGAGAGATCAATGACCGCCAGCAGGGAGCGTGGCGCCAGACGTTGGAGGTATTTGATGAAGCCGAGCAGCGAGCCCGGACGCTGAGCTTGTTTCCGGAGGACCGCGCGATCCCTGCCGAGGCGCTGGATGGCGTGCAGGTGAAGCTGAAGGAGATGGAGTTGCGGCGCCCGCGGCCGTTTGGCAACTACTGGTTGGGCTGCGAGTTGTGGCAGCAGTTGGGACTGGGGCCGTTTTGGGAAGGACGACTGGGCGGAGGGCGAGAGGAAGTGCCGTGGGCGAAGGTGCTGGAGTTGCTGGTGGTGA